>CALEOQ010000485.1 GCA_937910255.1 uncultured Caulobacteraceae bacterium
GCGGGGCAGGAATGGAGAGAACAGTCTGTGAGTGAGGGAGACGAGAAAGGGGTGTGTGTGTGTTTTTTTTTTTTTTAATGGAACGGCGGCCACCGAGATCTACACTCTTTCCCTACACGACGCGCTGCCGGTCTACCTTCGGGGCGTGCTCAATATGCTCGACAATGTCGACGGCGCGGACCTTACCCTCCTTGTTGAGGAACGGCATGAAGTAGATGCCCACGAAGCCGCCCTTGTCGGCGACGAGCTTCAACTCCTCGTCGGTCTTGTTGCGCGGCAGGTCGGTGAGGGCGCGGCAGCCGGTGTGGTTGATGGAGATCGGCTGTGTGGAGGCGCGGGCGGCGTCCACGCAGGTCTGCTGGCCGCTATGCGACAGGTCCACCATGATCCTGTTGGCGTTCAGCCGCGCCACGACCTCATGTCCGAACGGTGTCAGCCCACGGTTCTCAGGGGCCATGGAGCCATCGCCCAGGTGGTTGGCGGGATTGTAGGTGAGCTGGATGATCCGTACGCCCAGGTCGTTGAAGACGTCGATCCGCTCCAGGTTGTCCCCGACCATGACCGCGTTCTGGAAGCCGTAGATCAGTCCGATCTTGTTCTCGCGCTTGGCCCTCAGGATGTCGGCGGCCGACAGCACCTTGATCAGATCGCTCGACTGCTCGCGCACCATCCGGTCGTACTGGGCGACAGAGGCGACCGAGACCTCATAGGGATCGCCATCGCCGGCCACATAGCCAAGCGTGCAGTTGACCGCTGTGACGCCCGAGAGGCGAGCGTCCTGGATGGTCCGCGCATCGAGCCGCCGCGGCGGAAGCCAAGGCCGGCGCCGAGGCGGGGGCTGACGGCCGCAACGCCGCCGGGGAGGCCAAGCTCAACGTCGGCCTGGCCGAGGCGGACGCGGCCATCGCGGCCGGTCGTGACCGGGCCATGGCCAATGTCCGCACCGTGGCGGCTGAAACCGCCGAGGCCATCGTCGAGAAGCTGAGCGGCCAGGCGCCGACTCGCGCCGAGGTCGATGCGGCCATCGCGCGCAATGCGGCCTGAGGAGAGAGACGACATGTCCTTTTTCGTGACCCCCGAATTCTGGGTTCTGGTCGCCGTCCTGATCTTCGTCGGGCTGCTGATCTATCTGAAGGTGCCCGCCGCCATGGCCAAGGCCCTGGACGCCCGCGCCGAGCGGATCCAGGCCGAGCTCGACGAGGCCCAGCGCCTCCGGGCCGAGGCCGAGCGCCTGCTGACCGAGATCAAGGCCCAGCGGGAAGAGACCGAACGCCTGGCCGCCGACATGATGGCCCAGGCCAAGGAAGACTCCGAGCGCATGCGCAAGGACGCTGCCGTGAAGCTGGAAGAGCAGATCGCGCGGCGCACCGAGATGGCCGAGCGCAAGATCGCCTCCGCCGAGGCCCAGGCTATGGCCGACGTGAAGGCCGCCGCCGCCGACATGGCCGCCGAGGCCGCCCGCAGCGTCCTCTCGGCCCGTCTGGCCGCAGCCACCACCGATCCCCTGGTGGACCGGGCGATCGGCCAGATGGCCGCTAAGCTACAATAGTCGAGGCTCTGCGCCGGCGTCGGAACAGACGCCGGCTGCGGACCGCCACCCGATAGCCCCGCGGGACAATCAGGCGCTCGGTTCTCAGCATCATCTGCCAGGCCACAGGCAAGACCTCGGGCCGGCGCTTCAACAGCCGCCGCACCGGGCTCAGCGTCCGGGGATGGGCCCGCTGAAACCGCACGAAGGCCCGCCGGGCCTTGTAGGAATTCCGCAGGATAATCATCAGCCCCACGGCCGCCACAGGCAGGCCCATGGGCCCCGGCAGCGGGGCGATCAGCACGCCCGCCAGGACGATCAGCCCCCCAAGCCCTACCAGGCCAAGCCGCAGCAGGCGGCGCAGCAGCCGGCCGAGGCCGCCTGGAGCGGAGGTGTGGCCATGAGGCCGCGCGGAGATGGCGAGAGACACGCTAGCAAACCTGGGATCGCGCGCGGTCTGACCCTGTCGGGGAGGCGGGGCCCCCGCGCGCTTTCCTCATATGTGCCGCGTCAGGCTGAAAGTAAGGCGACAGCCCGCCGCTTTCTGGGCCTTCGCCCCTCTATTCTGCGGCGAGCGGCGCCGGCGCCACACCTGACTCCGGTTTCCAGGTCAGGCGGGGCTTGCGGGCGGCCAGGGTTTCGTCCAGCCGGCGCATAGGGGCGAGGTAGGGCGCCCCCTTGAAGCGGTCCACGTCACCGGCCTTGGCCGCCTGGGCCAGCGCCACCAGGGCGTCGCAGAAGCGGTCGAGCTCCTGCTTGGACTCCGTCTCGGTGGGCTCGATCAGCATGGCCCCATGCACCACCAGCGGGAAGTACATGGTCATGGGGTGGAAGCCCTCGTCGATCATCGCCTTGGCGAAGTCGAGCGTGGTGACGCCGGTCCCCTCCAGCCAGGAGTCGTCGAACAGGGCCTCATGCATGCAGGGGCCGTCCGGGAAGGCCGGGGTCATGACGCCGGAGAGGCGGGCCTTGATATAGTTGGCGTTGAGGACCGCGTCCTCGGCCACCTGCCGCAGGCCGTCGGCGCCATGGCTGCGCATATAGGCGTAGGCGCGGACGAACATGCCCATCTGACCGTGGAAGGCGCTCATGCGGCCAAAGGCCTGGGCGGCCTCCTCCACGGTCTCCTCGACCAGGGTCAGGCCGTTCGGCCCATGGACCACCCAGGGCGCCGGCGCAAACGGCGCCAGGGCTTCCGACAGCACGACTGGGCCTGCGCCTGGCCCGCCGCCGCCGTGCGGGGTGGAGAAGGTCTTGTGCAGGTTGATGTGCATGGCGTCGACGCCGAGGTCGCCGGGACGGACCCGGCCGACGATGGCGTTGAAGTTGGCGCCGTCGCAGTAGAAGTAGGCGCCCGCCTCGTGGGTCAGCCGGGCGATCTCGATAATGTCGCGTTCGAACAGGCCACAGGTGTTGGGGTTGGTGACCATGATGGCCGCCACATCGGGGCCGAGCTTGGCGGCGAGGTCGGCCAGATCCACCCGGCCGTCCTCGGTCTGGGCGATCTCGGTCACCGAATAGCCGACAAAGGCGGCCGTGGCCGGATTGGTCCCATGGGCCGAGGTCGGCACCAGCACCCGGCGGCGCGGGTCGCCCTTCGCCTCATGGGCCGCACGGATCGCCAGCAGGCCGCAGAGTTCGCCGTGGGCGCCCGCCTTGGGCGACAGGGCGACGGCCGGCATGCCGGTCAGGGTCTTCAGCCAGTGGGACAGGCGGTCCATCAGGGCGAGCGCGCCCTGCACCGTGGGCAGCGGCGCCATGGGATGCAGGTCGGCGAACCCGGCCAGCCGCGCCATCTTCTCGTTCAGGCGCGGATTGTGCTTCATCGTGCACGAGCCCAGGGGATAGAGGGCCAGGTCGATGGCGTGGTTCTTCTGGGACAGGCGTACATAGTGGCGCATGGCCTCCGGCTCCGAGAGGCCCGGCAGGCCGATGGGCGCAGCGCGGGCCAGGTCGCCCAGGTCCGAGCCGTCGAGGTCGGCGTCAGGCAGGTCGACGCCGGTCTTGGTCCAGCCGTCGCGCTCGAAGATCAGCGCCTCATCCTGCAGCAGGCCACGGCCGCCGGTCAGGGAGGTGAAGCCGGTCTCCAGGGGTTGCACGTCCTCGGGCCGGGTGGGCCGGCCGACATTCTGCATGGTCATCGGCCAATCCTCCGGGCCAGGGCCTGGGCGAAGGCGTCGATATCCTCGTCCAGGGTCATTTCGGTGGCGGCGCAGAGCAGGACATCGTCCAGGCCCGCGGCCGGGTCCAGGCGGGAGAAGGGCACGCCGGCCACGACGCCGTCGTCCAGCAGCCCATCGACCATGGCCGTGGCGTCGACGGGCAGGCGCACGGCGATCTCATTGAAGAAGCGCTTGGTCAGCACCTCGACGCCCTCGATCGCGCCCAGGGCCTGGGCCAGGCGCCGGGCCTTGGCGTGATTGATGGCCGCCAGCTGGCGCAGGCCCACCTCCCCCAGCAGGGTCAGATGGATGGTGAAGGCCAGCGCGCAGAGCCCCGAATTGGTGCAGATGTTCGAGGTCGCCTTTTCCCGGCGGATATGCTGCTCGCGGGTCGAAAGGGTGAGCACGAAGCCTCGGCGGCCGTCAGCATCGACGGTCTCGCCACACAGGCGTCCGGGCATCTGCCGGACCAGTTTCTCGCGACAGGCGAACAGGCCGATATAGGGGCCGCCGAAGTTCAGGGCGTTGCCGATCGACTGGCCCTCGGCCACGGCGATGTCGGCGCCCATCTCGCCGGGCGATTTGAGCAGGCCGTAGGACACCGCCTCGGTGGTCACGACGATCAGCAGCGCGCCGGCCGCATGGGCGGCCTCGGCGATGGCCGTCACGTCGGTGGCGACGCCAAACACGTTCGGGGTCTGGACCACGACGCAGGCGGTCTCGGCGTCGATGGCCTCGACCACCGCGGCCTCGGCGTCGATGGCGACGGTCTGGCGGACAATGTCCATGCCCTCGGCGTGGGCGATGGTTTGGGTGGTGGCCGCATAGTGCGGATGCAGGCCCCCCGAGAGGATGGCCTTTTTCCGGCGGGTCACGCGGCGGGCCATCATGACGGCCTCGGCGCAGGCGGTGGAGCCGTCGTACATCGAGGCGTTGGCCACATCGAGACCGGTGAGGGCCGCGACCTGGGTCTGGAATTCGAACAGGACCTGCAGGGTGCCCTGGGCGATCTCAGGCTGATAGGGCGTATAGCTGGTCAGGAATTCCGAGCGCTGGATGATGTGGTCCACCGTCGCCGGCACATGATGGCGATAGGCGCCGGCGCCGCAGAAGAACGGCCCCGCCCCGGCCGCGCGGTTCAGGGCCGCCAGCCCCGCAAGCTCACGCTCCACTTCCAACTCGCCGGCATGGTTCGGCAGGTCGAAGGTCTCCGATTTGCGCGCGGCCGCCGGGACGTCGGCGAACAGGTCATCAATGGTCGCAGCGCCGATCACCCCCAACATCTGGGCGCGGTCGTCGGGCGTGAGCGGCAGGTAACGCATGGGGCTTACAGGCTCTCCAGGAAGGCGTCGTAGGCGGCGCGGTCCATCAGCGCCTCATAGGCCGACGGATCGGCGATCTTGACCTTGGCGAACCAGCCGCCGGCTTCGGGCGCCTGGTTGACCGTTTCGGGCGCATCGGCCAGGGCGGCGTTGGCCTCGACCACTTCGCCCGACAGGGGCGCATAGACATCCGAAGCGGCCTTGACGCTCTCGACGACGGCGAGGCCTTCGCCGGCGGTGACGCTCTTGCCGACCTCAGGGGTCTCGACGAAGACCACATCGCCCAGCTGCTCGGCGGCGTAGGCGGTGATCCCGATGGTGGCCACGTCGCCGTCGAGGGCGACCCATTCGTGGTCCTTGGTGAAGCGCATTGCGGACATTCCTTCTCTAGACCTTGCGCACATAGCGATGGGGGACGAATGGGGTTGCAACCACCTGGGCGCTCTGCGGCTTGCCGCGCACGATCACCTTCAGCGCCGTGCCCGCCGCGGCCAGGGCCGGCGGCACGAAGCCGAGGGCGATGGGATAGCCAAGGCTGGGGGCGAAACCGCCGGAGGTGACCACGCCCACGACATTGCCGTCGGCGTCGGCGATCTCGGCGCCTTCCCGGGCCGGCGCGCCCTCGACCTTCAGGCCGACGGCCTTGCGCGCCACCTCGCCGGCCAGCTCGGCGGCGATGCGGCTGGCGCCGGGGAAGTCACGGGCGTCACGGCGCTTCTTCGACACCGCAAAGCCGAGACCGGCCTCGATGGGCGACACCGTCTCGTCCAGGTCATGGCCATAGAGCGGAAGCCCGGCCTCCAGGCGCAGACTGTCACGGGCGCCCAGGCCGATGGGTCGGACCCGCTCATCGGCCAACAGAGTGTTCCAGATGCGCAACGCCGCCTCGCCCGGCACGGAGATCTCGTAGCCGTCCTCGCCGGTATAGCCCGAGCGCGAGACGATGGCCTCGACGCCAAAGGCTGTGATCGCCGCGGTCTCCATGAAGGCCAGTTTTGCGGCGTCCGGCGCATGAATGGCCAGCACCTCCGCGGCCTTCGGCCCCTGCAGGGCCATCAACGCCCGGTCCTCCAGGCGATCGATTCGCACCTGGCCGGCCAGCTCGTCGTCGATGACCTTGAAGTCGTTCTCCTTGCAGGCGCCATTGACCACCACGAACAGGCCGTCGTCGTCGGGGCGGCCAGCCATCAGGTCGTCGATGACGCCGCCCTTCTTGTTCAGCAGGACCGAATAGCGCTGCTTGCCGGGCTTCAGGCCGATGAAGTCGCCGGGCGTCACCTCTTCGAAGGCCGACAGGGGCGAAACCCCACGCAGGCGGGCCTGGCCCATATGGGAGACGTCGAACAGGCCGGCGTTCTCGCGGGTCCAGAGGTGCTCTTTGAGCACGCCGTCCTTGTACTGCACGGGCATGGCATAGCCCGCGAAGGGCACCATTCGGGCGCCGGCCTCGACATGGGCGGCGTAGAGGGGCGTCTGTTTTAGCGTCTCGTCCGACACGGCGGGTCTCCGGCTGATGATGCGACGCGCCGGGGCCTTGGTCGCCCATTCTCGACACGCGCCCCCGCTGTCCCTGAGCCTGAGAGATTTAGAGGCGGACAAGCGGGCCCGCGCCCATTGCTCCTTCGGCGAGCCCTACCTTTCGGCGGGCTGCTTTCCAGCGTTCATCAGCTCTTCGCGGTCCGTTTGCCTGAGCGTTTCCGGGGCGGTTGCGCCTTCGGCGCCGGGGCCTTTCGGACCCGGTCTCTCCCGCGAGGAGTTTCCGGAAACTCCGCGATCACCCGTTGGGAGTCAACGCGCAAAGTTCGCGCACCGGCCCGGCGCAGGGCGACGCCCAGTTAAGCGCCGTTACGCCCGCCAACGATGAGCCGGCGGGCGTGGCGATCCGGAGATATGTGCTTGTTCTAGCAGCAGGCGGACGCTGGCTCCGCCTTGGACTCGGCGCCGCAGCAGGCGGCCGCAGCGGTCGTCATGGCCGGAACGTCGTCCTCGCCATAGGTCGTCGCTTCGCCGAACGTGTGGAAGGTCTCCCAGCGCAGCCCCGAAGGATCGCTGACCCAGGACTTGTCCGACCGGGCGTAGCAGCAGGTGGCGGCCTCCTGGTCGAAAGTCGTCTCGCCGGCCGCCTTCAGCCGTCCCGAGAGCTCGACCAATTCAGCCCCCTCGTCCACCTGAATGCCCAGATGATCGACGCCTGTGCGCCCGCCGCGGGCGGAAATGGCGAAGTTCACCTTGGGATCGTCCAACTGCCACTTGGCGTAGTCGTCCTTCACCACCGTGGGCTGGGCGCCGAACAGGGTGGCGTAGAATTCGGTGGAGCGGTCCAGGTCCTCGACCGAGACGTGCACATGCAGACGCTTCATGCGGGCATTCCTTCTTTCTGATCGCAGCAGGATTGGGCGGCGGCGGCCGCAACGGGATCGCAGACCTCGGGACGGCCCTGGCAGCAGTCCTGCATCAGGTAGAGGAGCAGGTCCCCCATGCCGTCATAGTCGGCGCTATAGATGATCGAGCGCCCCTCCCGACGTGACCGGGCCAGGCCGGCATGGGTGAGGATGGTGAGCTGGGCCGAGAGCGTATTGGGAGCGACGCCGGCCGCCCGGGCCAGATCGCCGGCTGACAGGCCCGCGTCGCCGGCCTGGACCAGCAGACGGAAGACCTCCAGCCGACCTTGCTGGGCCAGGGCGGACAAACGCTTGAGAGCGACATCAATTTCCATATTTCTATAATTATGGAAATTATGAATTGACGTCAAGAGTTAGGTGACGGGGGATCGCGGCCCAAAGAGAATGACGCCGGCCCCGACCAGGCAGATGCAGACGCCGATAAGGTCCCAGCGGTCGGGCCGAACGCCCTCCACCGCCCACAGCCAGGCGAGCGCCGAGGCGATATAGATTCCGCCGTAGGCGGCGTAGGTGCGCCCGGCGTGCTCCGCATCGACGAGGGTCAATAGCCAGGCGAACAGGGCGAGAGCGGCCATGCCGGGGATGAGCCAGAGGATGCTCTGGCCCTGACGCAGCCAGACCCAGAAGGCGAAGCAGCCGGCGATCTCGGCGACCGCCGCGCCCACATAGGTCAACAGCCAGAACTTCATGCGCCCTCCGCCCCTGGTGGGCTTTGAGCCTACATGCGTTCGGGGGCCTCGATACCCAGGAGATCGAGGGCCAACTCAAGCTGCTGCAGGGTGACCTTGGCCAGGGACAGGCGCGAGGCCTTGACCGGCGGCTCGGCGATCAGGATCGGACAGGCCGCATAGAAGCGCGAGAAGGCCTGGGCCAGCTTGTAGGCGTGGTCGGCGATGAAGTTGGGCGCCTTGCGCTCATAGGCCTCGGCCAGGGCCTGGTCGAAGGCGTCGAGCAGCAGGACCAGCTCGCGCTCGGCCGGCTCGGCGACGACGATCTCGCCGCCCTCCACCCCTTCATCGGCCGCCCTGCGGAGCACCGATTTCACCCGCACCGCCTGGTAGAGCAGATAGGGGCCGGTCTTGCCCTCGAAGCTGGTGAAGCGGTCGAGGTCGAACACATAGGAGGTGCCGCGGAAGTTCTGCAGGTCGGCGAACTTCAGGGCCGCGACGGCGACTTTGTGGGCGGTGTCTTCGAAGGCCTCGGGGTCGAGGCCGGCGCCGAGATCGGCCTCCTTCAGACGCTCGCGGGCCTTGTCGCGGGTCATCTCGATCAGGTCGTGCAGCTTGAGCACCCCGCCTTCGCGGGTCTTGAACGGCTTGCCGTCCGTGCCGTTCATCGTGCCGAAGCCGATATGCTCAAGGCTGCCGTCCTGCGCATAGCCGGCGAGATAGGCCGCCCGGAAGACGATCTCGAAATGGTCGGCCTGCCGCTGATCGACCACATAGAGCACGTGGTCGGGGGCGAAGCTCTGCTTGCGGTCCAGGATGGTGGCCAGGTCGGTGGTGCCGTACATGGCCGAGCCCTCGGACGACACCACCAGCAGGGGCGGCAGCTCGCGCTTGTCGCCCTGGCGGTTCACCCGGATGATCCGCGCGCCCTGGTCCTCGACCAGCAGCCCCTTGGCCTCCAGGTCCTTGACCATGTCCGGGATCAGGGGATCGGCGTCGCTCTCGCCCTTCCAGAGGTCGAAATCCACGCCGATGGCGTGGAAGTCCCGCGCCAGGGCCACCTGGGTGACCCGGGCGAAGTGTCGCCACAGGAGGTGGTAGCCCCGGTTGTGCGCCTGCAGTTCGGCGGTCAGCTTGCGAGCCCGGTCGCGATAGTCGGGATCTTCCTTCCCCTTGGCCGCGGCCATCGGATAGAGGCGATCGAGATCGGCCAGGCTGACCCGCTCGTCCAGGGCGGCGAAGGCCTGGGCCTCGTCCTCGGCCGTCAGCGGCGCGGTGCGGGCGTTGACCTGCTCGACCAGCCTGGCGACGAAGGGATCCTCGTCGCAGACCGCCCCGATCAGCAGGCCCATCTGATAGCCCCAGTCGCCGAAGTGGGCGTCGCCGACCACCTCGTCGCCGCGGAACCGATAGAGGCGCTTGATCGCCTCGCCGATGATGGACGAGCGCAGATGGCCCACATGCATGGGCTTGGCGACATTGGGGCCGCCATAGTCCACCAGGACCCGCCGCGGCGTCTCGACCACGGCCGCGCCCAGGCGGGGATCGTCCACCAGCTCATTGGCCCGGGCCGCCAGGGCGTCGGCGCCCACTCGCATATTGATGAAGCCCAGGCCGGCGATCTCCACCGAGGCCAGCCGCGGATCCTTGGCCAGCTCGGCCACCACGCCGGCGGCGATCTCGCGGGGGTCGCGGCGCGCCTGCTTGGCCGCCGCCAGGGCGCCATTGCATTGGAAGTCGGCCAGGTCGGGCCGGTCGGACGGCGTCACACGGCCAAGCTCGGCCGGCAGACCCGCAGCGGCGAAGGCGGCCGAAACCGCCTCCCCCAAGCCCCTTTTGAGGTCGGTCATTGGTTGGCTTGCGCGGTCCCGGCGGCCACGTCGGTCCCGACGTCGATACGGAAGCGCTTCCCGGCCCGATTGAACTCGGCCATCTCCGGCGTCACGTCAAAGCCCACCAGGACCTCGAAATTCGCCCCGCTGGTGGTCAGCTGAGCCCGCGGAATGACGATTCCCTCCAGCATCTGGCGCACATAGGTGCGATCCTCGCCGGGGCTGAAGGTGACGGGCAGGTCGAAGTATTCCTTGGCGATCACCGCGTCGTTGCGCTTGGTCACCGCGACCCAATAGCGATAGGTCTTCTGCGAACCCTCGGCGGTGGGGCCGCGGCCAAGCTCGAACAGGAGCTCCATCACCACTTGGATCGGCTCCTCGTCCTCATAGGAACAGCCGGCCGAAATCCCCTGGATCTCACCGGAATAGCCGACGGCGGCCGAGGCCTCCCGGCCGCCTTCGAACTCCACATAGCGCCCGGCGTCGTAGAGCACCTTCACATAGGGGCAGGGGCCGGCGTTGCGCAGTTGCGGCAGCGGCGCCTGGCGGTCGCCCCACTCGGTCTGGCGCTGGCGACGGTCGCTGGCCTGCTCGGAGCGGGCCTCCGGATTTTGGCTGCGCCCTTGGGCCAGGCTGTCGGCCGGAACGGACGCGGCGGCGAGCGCCAGGGTAAGAGCGGCAAGCAGATAACGGCGCATCAGACGTCCAGAATTCTCGGCGCGGGGGCCCCGCGCATGCAAGGCCTGTACTAATGGTTCTCGATTGAGGCCGCAACGCGGCTGGCGGCGCGGGCTGCAAACCCCTAACTTCCAGACCATGAGCCCTGCCCCCGAGCCCGTAGCTGTGCGCAAGCCGCTGACCGTTCTTCTGGCCGCCCCCCGGGGCTTCTGCGCCGGCGTCGACAGGGCGATCCAGATCGTCGAGCGGGCCATCGAGAAATATGGCGCGCCCGTCTATGTGCGCCACGAGATCGTCCACAACCGCCACGTGGTCGATCGGCTGCGGAGCCTGGGCGCCATCTTCGTCGAAGAACTGGACGAGTGCCCGAACGACCGGCCGGTGGTGTTTTCCGCCCACGGGGTGCCCAAGTCGGTCCCGGCCGAGGCCGGCCGCCGCCAGATGCTCTTTCTCGACGCCACCTGCCCGCTGGTCTCCAAGGTCCATGTGGAGGCCCAGCGCCACTATGAGGCGGGCAAGGAGATCGTGCTGATCGGCCATGCCGGCCACCCGGAGGTGATTGGCACCATGGGCCAGCTGCCCGACGGCGTCGTCACCCTGATCGAGACGGTGGAGGACGCCCAGGCCTTCACGCCCAAGGACCCGGCCAATCTGGCCTTCGCCACCCAGACGACGCTGTCGGTGGACGACACGGCCGGCATCGTCGGCGCCCTGCGCGCCCGCTTCCCCCAGATGGCCGCCCCCCACAAGGAAGACATCTGTTACGCCACCACCAACCGCCAGGAGGCGGTCAAGTCGGTCTCGGCCCGGGCCGACGTGCTGCTGGTGATCGGCTCGGCCAATTCCTCCGACTCGGTGCGCCTGGCCGAGGTGGGCGCCCGGGCCGGCTGTCGGGCCCACCTGATCGACGACGCCCGCGCGCTGGACTTCGCCTGGCTCGACGGCGCGCAGACCGTGGGGGTGACCGCCGGCGCCTCGGCGCCCGAGGATCTGGTGCAAGGCGTGATCGACAAGCTGGCCGAGCGCTTCGACCTGACCATCGAGATGGAAGAGGCCGCCCGCGAGGCGGTGACCTTCAAGCTGCCACGGGTGCTGAGCGAAGCCGAGGCGTGATGCTGAAGATCCATCACCAGAGTGGGCCCACGGGCCAGGGCGTCAGCCGAACACCACGACCCGCCTGAGCCAGGCCACAAGGGTGTCGATGTCGGCGGCGCCGCTGGCCAGGGCGAACATCATCGCCGTAGCGTCATCGTCGTCCGCCACGAGGACAAGCCCGTTATCCTCTAGGAACTGGCCCATCGCCACAAAGGCGACCCGCTTGTTGCCATCGACGAACGGATGATTGCCAGAGATCGCCACCGCATAGGTTGCGGCCAGCTCAATCGGGTCCTGGCAGGCGTCGTAGTGAAATCGGTTTACGGGTCGGTTGAGGGCCGAGGCAAGCAGGCCCTCGTCGCGTACGCCGCGCACGCCGCCAGATGCGTCTACGATATCGTCGTAAAGGGCCAGGATCAGTTCCCGATCCAGCCAGAAAGGCTCCATCCCGGCGATCTATTTGGCGAGGGCGTCGATTGTCTTCTTGTAGCGTGTAATGAACACGCGGCCTCGGGCGCGGCGAGCTTCGAAGGACATGTCACGGCCAGCCAGGGTCACTTCGCCGGCCTCACTGGACTCGGCGTAAAGCGTGTCGCCTTCCGTCACGCCGAGGGCGAGGCGGAGTTCCTCGGTAAGGACCACGGCGACGTCCTCGCCGACCTTCGTCACCTTGAGCGCGACCATATTCGTCCTCCTGCCCACCGAAACTACCACAGGCCCAACACCACGTCTTGACCGCGCCTGCGGCCTCCCCCATGCCCGCGGCCATGGCCGTCTATACCGACATCTCCGATGAAGAGCTCGCGCAGCTGCTCGCCCGCTATGACCTGGGGCAGGCTCAGACCTTTAAGGGCATCGCCGAGGGCGTGGAGAACTCCAACTTCCTGCTGGAGACCGATCGCGGCCGGTTCATCCTGACCATCTATGAGCGCCGGGTGGACCCTGACGACCTGCCCTTCTTCCTGGGCCTGATGCGCTGGCTGGCCGATCACGACTATCCGTGCGCCACCCCGATGCCCGGCCGCGACGGCGAGCTGATCCAGAGGGTGCGCGGCAAGCCTGCCGCCATCGTCGGCTTCATGCCGGGCCTGTCGGTGCGCCGCCCCACCGCCGCCCACTGTCGGCAAGCCGGCGAGGGCTTGGCGCGGCTGCATCTGGCCGCCGAGGGCTTCCCCCTGCGCCGGGCCAATGACCTGGGCCAGGACGCCTGGGCGCCGCTGTTCGCCGGCCTGAAGGGCGCGGCCGAGGACCTGAAGCCGGGGCTGGCCGCCACCATCGCCGCCGACCTGGACCATCTGACCGCCCACTGGCCCGCGGACCTGCCCGCGGGCGTCATCCACGCCGACTATTTCCCCGACAACGTCTTCTTCCAGGGCGACCGGTTCGCCGCGACCATCGACTTCTATTTCGCCTGCGTCGATGCGCTGGCCTACGACATCGCCGTGGCCCTGAACGCCTGGTGCTTCGAGGCCGACGGCAGCTTCAACATCACCAGCGCCCGGGCCCTGGTGGCCGGCTATGAGACCCACCGACCTTTGAGCGACGCCGAGCGCAGCGCCCTGCCGATCCTGGCCCACGGGGCGGCCATGCGCTTCTTCCTGACGCGGCTGAACGACTGGGGCGCGACGCCGGCCGGCGCCCTGGTGCGGCCCAAGGACCCCCTGGAATATGAGCGCAAGCTGGCCGTCCACCGCAGCGCCGCCGACCTTGTCCTGTTCGGGGACCAGCCGTGACGCCGCAGGTCACGGTGTTCACCGACGGCGCCTGCAGCGGAAATCCCGGCCCCGGCGGCTGGGGGGCCATCCTCATTTTCGGCGAGCGGGAGAAGGAGATCAGCGGCGGCGAGCCGGCGACCACCAACAACCGCATGGAGATGATGGCCGCCATCCAGGCCCTGGAGACCCTGAACCGTCCCTGCCGGGTCGAGCTGCACACCGATAGCCAGTATGTGATGAAGGGCATCACCGAATGGCTGCCCGGCTGGAAGGCCCGGGGCTGGAAGACCGCGGCCAAGGCGCCGGTCAAGAACGCCGACCTCTGGAAGCGGCTGGACGAGGCACGCCTGCGCCACCAGGTGGACTGGCGCTGGGTGCGGGGTCACTCCGGCCATGTGCTGAACGAACGGGCCGACGCCCTGGCCCGCAAGGGCCTCAAGGACGCCCAGGCCCTGGCTTGACCGCCGTCCAGCGCGCCGTTCAGGCCAGCAGGAGGAAGCCGGTATAGGCCACATAGGCCAGCAGGAAGCCGGCGCCCTCCAGGCGCTTCAGCCCCCCGCCCGTGCGCAGCAGCAGGGCCAGGAAGCCGGTGGCGGCCAAGAGGACCCAGATGTCCAGATTGGCGATCTCCGGCGGGATGCGGATGGGCGACACCGCCGCCGTGATCCCGAGAATGCCGAAGACATTATAGATGTTCGAGCCGATCACATTGCCCAGGGCCACATCGGCATGACGGCGCAGGGCGGCGACGACGCAGGCCACCAGCTCCGGCAGGGATGTGCCCACCGCCACGATGGTCAGCCCGATCACCCGCTGCGGCATGCCCAGCCCTTCGGCCAGCTGGATGGCTCCGCCGACCAGCAGACGCGCGCCGATCACCGTCAGGGCGATGCCCGCAGCCGTCATCAGGGCGAACCGGCCAAGGCGCTTCCAGTCGCGATCCACCGGCGGTCGGGTGGCGCCGGCCTCGGCGTTGCGCTCCCGCAGATAGGTCACCACCAAGTAGGTCGCGAGCAGGGCCAGGAGGAAGAGGCCGAACCAGCGGTCGATAAAGCCGGCCACCACCGCCAGTAGGCAGGTCACCGACGAGGCGCCTAGCGCGATCATGTCCCGGCCGATGGCCTGGGGGCGGACATAGATCGGCGTGATCGCCGCGGTCAGCCCGAGGATCAGCAGGATGTTGGCGATATTGGAGCCGACCACATTGCCCACGGCGATGTCGGGGGCGTTCCGCATTGCGGCGATCAGGCTGGTGACAAGCTCCGGCGTGGACGTGCCGAAGCCCACCAGCACCAGCCCGCTCAGCAGGGGAGAAACCCCCAGGACCCGGGCCGAGCCCACCGCCCCGCGGACCAGGATTTCACCGCCGAACGCCAGGAAGACCAGGCCGCCGATGATAAGGAGGGAGATGATCACCTGGTCGCCGCCGATCGGCTCAGCAAGGGGTAGCAATCAGGCAAGAGCCGCTCCTGTGGGTCGCGGAAAGAGCGAATGGGAAGGGCCAATGTTCCGCAAGAAACCGGCGCTTGGGGTCCGCGACGCGGTCGAGGCAAATCGACGGTGGGGCCCCTTCTGTCAAGACGTCCCCTAGGGCGAGACCGCCGGCGCGAGTTCGAGGGCTTGCCGCCGCGCCTCGGCCTCCCGCGGGTCGAGCCGATGGGCGACGCTGCCCATCTGGTTGGCGAGCGCCTGGCCGCGCCGGGCCACAGCGGCCTCGGCGGTCCGGCTGGCCCGCGTGCATTGGGGGTATTCGGTGCGGCGGGCGGCGAAGCCGGAATTGAAGGCCTCCTTCATCCGCCGGTCGAGCGCCGCATCGGGCTGCTCGGTGTCGGTCACGCCGATCATCCGGTCGCGCCAGTACTGGTCGTATGCGCCTTCGCAGACCTGGCGCAGGGCGTGGCTCTCGCCCAGCACATAGGCGATATCCACCAGGGTCTGGCGTTGGGACGGCGTGCGTTCCTGGGCCAGGGCGGGGCTCGCCAGGGCCAGGAGACCACCAAGGAGGAGAAGCGCTGCGGCCCGCATGAACGCCAATCTGGGCCTTCCCTCGCCGGTTGTCACGGGCGCGCGCCTGAGGGGCGAGCCCTCGCGCTGAAGCGCAGCTTCTGCTAGCCGATACGCGACAGCGTGGGGAGCAATCATGCGTTCAACAATCTTCGGCCAAGCCTTGGCGATCAGCCTCTTGGCGGCGTCGATAGCCGGCGCCGCCCAGGCCCAGACGGCCGCCCCGGCCCGCGATCCCAGCACCCTCATCGCCGTGCTGGCGGGCATGGGCGCCCGGGGCGAGATGGAGGGCCGCGAGGCGGGGCAGGTGCGTCTCAATGTGGTGACCCCGGGGGGCATCTTCGGCGCGGAATTCATCGGCTGCGACGAGGCGGGCCGCGCCTGCCGCGCGCTGGGCTTCAGCGCCAGCGTCGACAAGCGCGCCATGACCCTGGACCACCTCAACAGCTTCAACAGCCGCGACATCCTCTGCCGCACGGTGATGCGCGGCGACCAGGTCGATGTCCGCTACGGCCTCCTGCTGGCCGACAGCCAGACCGAGGGCGACCTGCGCGACCAGGTGGCCGTGTGGCAGCGCTGCCTCGGCGCCTTTGCAGGCCTGGCCAACGATCCCGACGCCTTCCTGGCCGCGCCCTGACGGACGCGCCGCTCAGGCCGGGACGCGACTGCGGAGTTTGGCCATCCGGTCGATGGCGGCCTCGGCCTCGGCGACCATCTCGGCCACGATCTGGGCGGCCGGCTTGATATCGTGGATTCCGCCGGCCGACTGGCCCATGGCGAAGCAGGAGCGGTCCGGGTCGAGCCCTTCGACCTGGCCGCCGATGCCGCCCATCACACCGGCCTTGGACGAATGCATGGCCTGCATCGGGAAGGGCTGGATCTCCTGGGGCCTAGTCTCCCAGTCCTCCACATAGGGGTTCTTCATCACCCGCATGGGCTTGCCCGAATAGCAGCGGGTGCGGACCGTATCGACATCCTCGGCGGCCACCACCGCCTCGCGATAGGCCTGGCCGGCATGGGCCTCGGTCGAAGCGATGAACCGGGTGCCGATCCAGACCCCTTGCGCGCCCAGCGCCAGGGCCGCAGCCAGACCGCGGCCATCGGAAATGCCGCCAGCCGCCACCACCGGAATCTTCACCGCCTCGACGGCCTGGGCGACCAGCGGCAGGGTGCCCACCAGGCCCGTATGGCCGCCGCCCTCCCCGCCCTGGCAGATGACGGCGTCGCAGCCGGCCTGCTCGGCCTTGACCGCGTGCTTCACCGCCCCGCAGACCACCATGACCTTGAGGCCCGCAGCCTTCAGCTTCTCCATGATCGGCATTGGCACGCCGAGGCCGGCGATGAAGGAGGAAGCCCCCTCTTCGATGATGATCTCCACCGAGGCGGTCAGGCTCTCGGGCGAGGCGGCCAGCAGGTCGACGCCAAAGGGCTTGTCAGTGAGCTTGCGGACCTTGCGCATCTCCTCGCGGATGAAGTCCGGTGAGCGGCCGGCCATGCCCAGCACCCCATAGCCCCCGGCCTCGCAGACGGCGGCCACCAGCTCGGCATAGGCCACCCCGCCCATGCCCGCCTGCATGATCGGATGCTGGATCTCCAGCAGGTCGCAAAGCGGCGTGTGCAGGGTCATGGCGTCATCTCCCGTGGTGTTCTGATTGCCCCCACCATGGCGCCGAGCGCCCCCGCCGCAAACACTGACCCTGCGGCAGGGGGCGAAGCCCGAATCTTGAACCACGAAGAGCACGAAGAACACGAAGGACTCGCAGCCCCTTCGATCCCTTCGTGTCCTTTGTGGGCTTCGTGGTCGAAAACTATTGCGCCTGCGGCGCAAGGATCAGGGTCAGAAGACGCCGTAGCCGCCGTCGATCAGGAAGGAGTCGCCGGTGTGGAAGCGGGAGGCGTCGGAGGCCAGATAGACCGCCATGCCGCCGAAATCGGCCGGTTCGCCCCAGCGGCGCATGGGCACGCGCTTGATGACGTTCTCGTTGAACTTGTCGTTGTCCTGGGCGCCGGCGGTCATGTCGGTGGCGATCCAGCCGGGCAGGATCACATTGGCCCGCACGCCATAGCGGGCGTGCTCCACGGCGATGGCCCGGACCATGGGGATCAGGGCGCCCTTGGTGGCGGCATAGGCCTGGTTGCGGGCCGCGCCGTCGAGGGCCGACAGCGACGAGATCGCCACCAGCGAGCCCCCCTGCCCGTCGCCGCCGCGGGCGACCATGTGCTTGCAGGCCTCGCGGAAGGTGAAGAAGACCCCGTCGAGATTGACCGACAGCACCTTGCGATAGGTCTCGGAGATCGGAAGAGCACACGTCTGAACTCCAGTCACGTCGTAATCTCGTATGCCGTCTTCTGCTTGAAAAAAAAAAACACCCCCACCCCTCCCCCCGCCCCCCCCCCCCCCGCGACACGCTCACGACTGTACCCCGTCTAGCCATGAACACCGACCCCTGTACACCTCACAC
>CALEOQ010000486.1 GCA_937910255.1 uncultured Caulobacteraceae bacterium
GTCGGAGGACGACGGGGGCACCCCTGCGGCACTATGTGGCACTCCGCCACCTGCGGCGGGTCTCCGGGTGGCTGCAGTGGCGTTCGGCGCTCCGAGGGCGGTGGGCCGCGGCATGGGCTGGGGGGGCATGGCCGCGGGCCTGGTCGCGGCGGGCCGGATCGCGCTCGGCCGTCCCAGCTTCCGAGCCCTGGCGGGCGCCCCTCGGCGGCCGAGGGCGTAGGCCTGCATCAGGCGCGGGGTGGCGGCGGCGGACAGGACGCCGTCGGCGCCGCGTTCGGCCGCGGTCAGCCGGCCCGCCGACCAGGCCGGCGCGATCTGCAGGTCGTGGCCCCTGTGGCGCAGGTCGGCGATGACCGCCTCGCCCATGGACTCCTCGGCCACCGACACGCCGGGCATGGCCTCCCGCGGATAGAAGGAGGAGGGGAAGTGCACGGTGTGGAACAGGGGCATGTCGATGGCCTGTTGCAGGCCCAGCCCGTGATGAATCCGGCGCAGCAGCAGGGCGAGCTGCCACTGGTCCTGCTGGTCGCCGCCCGGCGTGCCGCAGACCAGGGCCGGCCGGCCCTCATGCAGGGCGAGCGTGGGAGTGAGCGTGGTGCGGGGCCGCTTGCCCGGGGCCAGGCTGGCGGGCAGGCCCTCGGTCAGCCAGAACATCTGCGCCCGGGTGTTCAGGGCGAAGCCCAGCCCCGGAATGGTCGGCGAGGACTGCGGCCAGCCGCCGGACGGGGTGGCCGAGACCATATTGCCCCAGGAGTCGATGACGTCGAGATGCACCGTGTCGCCGGGCTTCAGGGTGGGCTTGAGGTGGGCCATGGTCGGTTCGCCCACCCCCAGGCCGCCGCCTTCGCCGGACGCCACGCGGACCGCGCCTAGCGCCCGGGCCACCTGGTCTTCGAAGCCCGGCAGGACGCCGGGCCGCAGCTCGTGGGAGGCGGCCTCTCCGATCAGGCCGCGGCGGCCGGCGGCGTAGGCCTCGCTGAGCAGGGCGTCGAGCGGAACCTCGACGAAATCGGGGTCGCCGTAATAGGCCTCGCGGTCGGCGAAGGCGAGCTTGGCGGCCTCCAGCACCAGATGGGCGAAGTCCGCGCCATTGGGATCGAGGCTGGCGAGATCGAAACCCCGCAGCAGGGCCAGGGCCTGCAGCAGGACCGGCCCCTGGCCCCATGGCCTGGTCTTGCAGAGGGTCCAGCCGTGATAGTCGAGCGTCGCGGGCGCCTCATAGGCGGGGCGCCAGCCGGCCATGTCCTGACCGCGCAGCAGGGCCCTGTGGCGCCGGCCGCTGGAGTCCATCAGCGGCTCGGCCTGGCCGAACCGGTCGATGGCCTCGGCGACGAAGCCCTCGTACCAGGCGGCCAGGGCCCGCTCGATCCGGACCTCCCGCGGGCCCTGGCCGGCTTCGGCGAGAATGCGTTTCCAGGTGGCGGCCAGGGTCGGGTTGGCGAACAGGGCGTGGGGCAGGGGCGCCTCGCCGCCGGGCAGCCAGACGGGCGCCGAGGTGGGCCATTCGGTGGTGAAGGCCTCTTTCAGTTCCCCCAGGGCGCGGGCGACGCCCGGCAACAGGGGATGGCCATGCTCGGCATAGCCGATGGCCGGGGCCATCACCTCGTCCAGCTGCAGGCGGCCGTGGTCGCGCAGCAGGGTCAGCCAGGCGCCGAAGGAGCCGGGAACCACCGCCGAGATCAGCCCTGACCCCGGCACGGCGTCCAGGCCCAGGTCGCGGAAGGCCGCGATGGTGGCGCCGGCCGGCGCCGGCCCCTGACCGCAGAGCACCTCGATCCGTCCGGTGGCGGCGCTGTGGAAGATGATCGGGACCTCGCCGGCCGGGCCGCACAGATGCGGCTCCACCACCTGCAGGGAGAAGCCGGCCGCCACGGCGGCGTCGAAGGCGTTGCCGCCCCGCTCCAGCATGGCCATGCCCACCTGCGAGGCGATCCAGTGGGTGGAGGTGACGACGCCGAACGTGCCGCGGATCTCCGGTCGGGTGGTGAACATCGCGCTCTCCTGGCTGTCCCTGGACCTCGCCCGCGCCGTCGCGAGGGTCAATATGATTGTCATACAATATAGCGGGAGCGGCGAAGGGCGCCTGCGATGTGACCAACGGCGAGGACGATGGCGATTCCCCGAGAAGCTCCGGGGCGGCCAGGGTCCTGGCCTCGACCAGAGGCGCGCGGGTGCGGCCCAGGCGCCCGCCGCCTGCACAAAGGCAAAGCTGGGCGCCCAAGCTTTCGGCGTCAGGCGGAAATCGACCGGGGGCGGACGGCGCCGGCCGCGCGCCTCACGTGTATGACTGTAGGTTTGTCGGACAAACTGCACGGCCTTCAGACGGAGGCGGGGGCATGACGGGGCGCAAAAAAACCAAGCGTCGCGTCAGCGTCTCCCCTGGGGGCCGCCCTGCTGCAAGACATAGATTGGGGATAGATCATCATGTCGCACACTGCACTGCGCCGCCACGGCGGCTTACGGCTTCGCCGGTCCCTGGGGCTTGTCGCCTCCACCAGCGCGGTGGCGCTGGGCCTGATGGCCGGACAGGCCCAGGCCCAGGACGCCGCCGAGGCTGAGACCCTGTCGGAGCTGGTGGTCACCGCCGCCCGACGCGGGGCCGTCTCGGTGGCCGACACGCCGCTGGCCATCACCGCCTTCTCCGGCGAGAAGCTGGAAGAACAGGGGATCAGCTCCCTGCAGGACCTGACCCGCCTGGACCCTTCGCTGAACGTGCAGAGCTTCGGCGCCTCGCAGACCAAGGTGGTGATCCGCGGCATCGAGTCGAATGTCGGCGCCACGTCCGGCGTCTATCTCGACGAGTCGCCCCTGGTGGGCGGCCTGGGCGGCAACATCCTGGGCGACGGCAAGCCCGGCGTGCGCCTGCACGACATCCAGCATGTGGAAATCCTTAAAGGTCCCCAGGGCACCCTGTTCGGCTCCAGCTCCATGAGCGGCACCCTGCGGGTCATCACCCGCAAGCCCGACCTGTTCGAGTTCGGCGGCCGGGTCGAGGCTTCGGCCGCGACGGTCAAGGGCGGCGACGAGTTCTTCGACGGCGCAGCCACCCTGAACGTGCCGATCATCGAGGACACCCTGGGCGTCCGCATCACCGGCTGGGGCGAGAGCGGCGGCGGCTATGTGGATCAGACGATCAACGGCGCGCTCTATGAGAACAACAACAACGCCCATGTGAAGGGCGGCCGCATCGTCGGCCTGTGGCGCCCCACCGACAACTTCAACGTCACGGCCATGGCCCTGCACCAGGAGATCGACGTCGACGGCACCCAGGCCTGGCTGCAGGCGGACGGGGCCTATGAGACCTCCTCGCCGACGATCGAATTCTACCGGGACAACTACAACCTCTATTCGGTGACCGGCGAGTACGACCTGGGCTTCGGCTCGGTGATCGCCTCGACCTCCTATTCCAGCCAGCGGGTCACCAACCCCAAGGACAGCACGCCCACGGCCAACAGCTTCGGCCTGCCGGGCTCGACCCTGTTCATCGCCTCGGTGGATTTCCGCAACGTGGTGTCCGAGCTGCGCTTCTCGTCGGACTTCGACGGACCGTTCCAGCTGGTCACCGGCGCCTATTACGAGAACAGCCAGAGCACCTATCAGACCAATTCGGTGCTCGCGACCTCGACCGGCACGGCGCTCTGCTACAGCTATGGCGAATGCGTCGCCAAGGGTCTGCACGAGCCGGGCCGCGGCAACAGCCTCTATGAGTTCGGCACCCGCACCAAGCGCGGCGTGGGCCAGTACGCCCTGTTCGCCCAGGGCGACTATGCGATCACCGACACCCTGACCGCCACCGTCGGCATCCGCTACTTCGAAGCCAGCATCCATGACACGGTGGTCAATCTGCAGACCGTGTTCCCGGACTACATCTTCGGCCAGGTGACCACGCCGTCGATCACCGGCGACAGCCGCGGCTCCAACTCGCACACCAGCTACAACTACTCGGTGATGTGGGAGGCGACCCCGGACATCAACGTCTATGCCCGCGCGGCTTCCGGCTTCCGGCTGGGCGGCGTGAACACCGCCACCTCGCTGGCCCAGCAGGCCGGGGTCGTCTTCCCCGGCACCTACAATCCCGACAGCCTGTGGAACTATGAGGCCGGGGTGAAGAGCTACTGGCTCGATCGCCGGCTCTATGCGGACCTGTCGGTCTATCGGATCGACTGGAACGACCAGCAGCTCTCGGCCCAGGCGGCCGGCGCCTTCGGCTATACGATCAATGCGGGCAAGACCGAGGTGAACGGCGTCGAGCTGAACGGCGCGTTCGACCCCATGCCCGGCCTGAACATCTCCGGCAGCATCAACTATGTGGACGCCAAGCTGGCCGAAGACCTGCCGGCCGACGTCTTCGCCGCCGGCACCTTCGGCTATGAGGGCGACGACATCCCGCTGACGCCCAACTGGTCCTATTCGCTGCAGGCCAGTTACGAGCAGCCCCTGGCCTATGGCCTGGACGGCTACGTGCAGGGGGGGCTCTCCTATCGCGGGGAGTCCTTCACCACCTTCAACAGCCAGAACCAGTATTACACCAAGCTGCCAGCCTACACCCTGGTCAACGCCAAGGTCGGCGTGCGCCGGGACAACTGGGATCTCTCGGTGTTCGGCAATAACCTCGGCAACGAGGCGGCCTATATCGGCGTCGTGGAATCGCCGGACGGCATCCGGGTCTTCTCCCCGCGTCCGCGCAGCTTCGGCGTGCGGGTCAGCAGCACCTTCTGATCGACAGGGGGAGCCGTCGCGTCCTGCGGCGGCTCCCGCCTCGATCCCGCCCTCAGGGCGTCCCGCCCGTAAGATGAGCCAGGACGGCCAGTCGGCAGGCCGAGGCCAGGCCCTGGTCGCCGCGGGCCAGGTCGATCTCGGTCACCAGGGCGGCCAGGCTCAGCCCCCGATGGGCGGCCAGGTCCTCCAGCGCCGCCCAGAACGGCGGCTCCAGGGCCAGCGAGGTGGCGTGGCCGGCCAGCAGGACCGATCTCTTCTTCAGCCGCGTCATTCCCCTATCTTGCGCGGTCGAAACACCGCGGCAATCCTTCTTGGGCATTGATGACCCGTGACGCAGGCGTCATCTTTGGGCGTCTGAACGGGAGACGCCGCCATGAGCCTCGCCACCGACAGCTACGCTCCGGTTTCCGCGCGCGCCCCTGCGCCCGAACGGCTGCCCAAGCCCCGGCTCCAGTGGGGCGCGGCGCTGAAGGCCCTGCGCCGCCTGCTGGCCGACAAGGACGACACCGTCCAGGTCTTCGAGATCATGCGCGCCCTGAACGGCCGGTCCTCGGCCTGGGGCTATCACCGCCTGCTGGAGACGCCTCAGGGCGGCCGCATCGCCTATGAGCGGGTCGAACTGGAGGCCCGGCTGATGGACGACGCCTGGCTCGACAGCCTGCCACAGGGCTCGGTGGGCCATGCCTATCGGGACTTCGTGCGCAGCGAGCAGCTGTCGGCCGAAGGGCTGGCCCAGATCAGCCGGGTGGGCGCCAAGCCGATCGAGGTGATGCACCCCTATGCCTGGTTCGGCCGGCGGACGCGGGATGTCCACGACATCTGGCATGTGCTGAGCGGCTATCATCGCGACGGCCTGGGGGAGGGGTGCCTGGTGGCCTTCTCCTACGCCCAGACCCGCGGGCTGGGCTGGGCGCTGATCGCCGTGGGCGGGGCGTTGCGCGGCCGCAAGGCCAGACATCCCTACGCCAGGGCGATCTGGCAGGGCTATCAGCGGGGCAAGGCGGCGGCCTGGCTGCTGGGCGAGGACTATGAGGCCCTGATGGCCGAGCCCCTGGACGCCGCGCGCCGGCGACTGAACATCACGCCGCCGACCCTCTATGACGCCATTCCGCCCGAGGCCCGCGACGAGGCGAAGGCCTAGGCCAGGGTCGGCTCAGTCGTCGTCCAGGCGGGCTTCGTCCAGCTTGCGGCGCTGGCGCTCGGCCTCCAGCTGTTCGGCCAGGGTCTGGGCCTTGGCGCGGCCATGGCTGGCGCGATTGGCCTTGGCCTGGGCCTGGGTGGCCGCCTTGTCCCGGGCCTTGCGCACCTTGTTCAGATTGACGATCTCGCCCATCGGTCTTCTCCGCCGGTCAGCCGAAGCCTGCGCCGGGCCGGACCATTTCGCAAGACGGTCCGACATCGTCCGAGGCCGTCCGATCCTCGACACCGATGCTCGAATGGTGCACTCAGAAGCGGTGTGGAGAGGGGGTCGATTTGGCCGGCAGATCGCTTTCGACAGCGCTTCGGCGGCTGCGTCGCACGACGCCGGTCCTCCCCCTCCTGATCGTCATCCTGGGCCTGGCCGCGACCCTGTCAGGCGCCTTGCTGGTGGAACGGGTAGGGGACGTCCGCGACCGCCAGCGGTTCGACAGTATTGTCGATCAGGCCAACAACGCCCTGGATGGCCAGCTCCAGACCTATGTCGCCATCCTCCATGCGGGGGCGGGACTCTTCGCCGCCAGCCAGACGGTGACGCACGACGAATTTCGGGCCTTCGCCGAGCGGGTGGACGTGAGCGGCCGATATGGCGGCATTCAGGGCCTGGGCTATTCGGCGCAGATCGCCCCCGAGAGCCCCGGCGTCCGGGCGCGCCACGCCGTGCTCTTCCTGGAGCCCGCGGACGCCCGCAACCAGATCGCCATCGGCCTGGACATGTACGCCGAGCCGGTGCGCCGCGAGGCCATCAGCCGGGCGCGGGACACCGGCCTTGCGGCCATGTCGGGCAAGGTCGAGCTGGTCCAGGAAATCGATGAGAACAAGCAGGCGGGCTTCCTGATCTATGAGCCGGTCTATGCCGGCGGCGGCCCGCCGGGGACCCTGGAGGCGCGACGCAGCGCTCTGCGGGGCTTCGTCTATGCCCCGTTCCGCGCCGGCGACCTGCTGCAGGCGGTCTTCGCCGGGATCGACCGGAGCGAGTTCGGCTACGCCGTCTACAATGGCGAGGTCGCGCGGGAGAACCTGCTGGCCGCCAGCGCCCCAGACAAGGGCGGGGCGGGGGCGGCGGGCCTGTCGGCGGTGCGTCAGGTTTCGGTGGCCGGCGGCGTCTGGACGATCGTCTATCGCGCAGGGCCCGGCTTCGGCTCCAGCGCGGCCCATCAGCTGGCGTGGATATTCGCCTTCGGCGGCCTGCTGGCGACGGGTCTGGTGGCCATCGCCACCTGGCGCCAGGGCTCAGCGCGCATGGCCGCCGAACGGGAACTGGCCGCGCGCACGGCCATCGAGGCCCGGCAGAAGCTGCTGCTCGATGAACTGAACCATCGGGTGAAGAACACGCTCGCCACCGTCCAGTCCATCGCCGCCCAGAGCCTGCGCCAGACCGGCGACGTGGAAAGCGTGCGGCGCAATTTCGAGGACCGGCTGATCGCCCTCTCCCACGCCCACAACCTGCTGACGCGGGACGCCTGGCGCGGCGCCAACCTGGCCGAACTGGCCGAGATCGAGCTCCGACCCTATGCCGGGCCGGACGGGGCGCGGATCGAGATCGTCGGCCCGGCGGTCTGGCTGTCGCCCAATTCCGCCGTGGCCATGAGCATGGCCCTGCACGAACTCACCACGAACGCCGTGAAGTATGGGGCGCTCTCCAACCCCACGGGCCATGTCGCCCTGGAATGGACCCTGTCCGAGGCCGGCGCCGAACAGGAGCGTCTGACCCTGATCTGGGAGGAGCATGGCGGACCCCCGGTGACGCCGCCCGCCCGGCGCGGATTCGGGTCGCGGCTCATCGTCGGGGGGCTGGCCCACCAGCTGGACGGAGAGGTCGAGCTGACCTTCCCGGTCGAGGGCGCGCGCTGCGTGATCAGCTTCCTGATCCCCCGTCAGGTGGCCGCTGAGATGATGGCGGTCGGCCAGGTGGCGTGAACCCGATCGGCCCTTGAACGTTTGTCCTGCAAGTCCCTCAAGACGGAGATGCAAGATGATTCAAGCCGCTGAAATCAAGGAACACATGGAAGTCGTGGGTTCGGACGGCGACCACGTCGGCCGCGTCGATCATGTGGTCGGCACGGAGATCGAGCTGGCCAAGTTCGACATGGGCGCCGGCCTCAAGCACCACATGATCCCCATGACCTGGGTCGACCGGATCGAAGACGACAAGGTCTGCCTGAACCTGACCAAGGATGCGGCCAAGTCGTCCTGGCGCGAAAAGCACTAGGTCGCCGACCAAGGCCCCGCGTGCGGTTCGGCCCCTCCGGCGCGGAGGGGCCGTTCGCCTATTTGACCGACGCGCAGAAGCGCTGAATACGCCCGCAGGCGTCTTCCAGCACGGCGTTGCTGGTGGCGTAGGAGATGCGGAAGAAGGGCGACAGGCCAAACGCCTCGCCGAACACCACCGCCACGCCCTCGGCGTCGAGGAGTTCGTTGGCGAAGTCCTTGTCCGAGCCGATGACATTGCCGCTCGGCGCGGTCTTGCCGATCAGCCCCTCGCAGGACGGATAGACATAGAAGGCGCCTTCCGGCGTCGGGCACTTCAGGCCGCGGGCCTGGTTCAGCATCGACACCACCAGGTCGCGGCGGCCCTGGAACAGCTTGGCGTTGGGCTTGATGAAGTCCTGCGGCCCGTTCAGGGCCTCGACCGCCGCCCATTGCGACACCGACGAGGGGTTGGAGGTCGACTGGCTCATGACCTTGGCCATCAGCTTGATCAGGGGCTCAGGCCCCGCGGCGTAGCCGATCCGCCAGCCGGTCATGGCGTAGGCCTTGGAGACCCCGTTCATGGTCAGCGTGCGGTCATAGAGGCCGGGCTCGACCTGGGCGATGGTCACGAACTCCATGTCGTCGAACAGCAGGTGCTCGTACATGTCGTCGGTGAGGATCCACACGTCGGGATGGCGCATCAGCACATCGGCCAGGGCCTTCAGTTCGGCCCGGGTATAGGCCGCGCCCGACGGGTTGGACGGCGAGTTCAGGAACACCCAGCGGGTCTTGGGCGTGATCGCCTTGTCCAGGTCCTCGGGCCGCAGCTTGAAGCCGGCCTCGGCGGTGGTCGGCGCAAACACCGGCGTGCCGCCGGCCAGCAGCACCATGTCGGGATAGCTGACCCAGTAGGGCGTCGGGATCACCACCTCATCGCCGGGATTCAGGGTCGCCATCATGGCGTTGAAGATCACCGGCTTGCCGCCGGGGGAGACGTTCACCTGGCTGGTCTTGTAGGTCAGGCCGTTCTCGCGGGCGAACTTGGCGACGATGGCCTCCTTCAGCTCGGGAATGCCATCGACGGTGGTGTACTTGGTCTTGCCGTCCTGGATCGCCTTGATCGCGGCGTCCTTGATATTCTGCGGGGTGTCGAAGTCGGGCTCGCCGGCCCCCAGGCTGATGATGTCGCGGCCCTGGGCTTTCAGTTCACGCGCCTTCTGGTCGGTCGCCATGGTGGCGGACGGCTTGACTCGGGCGAGCGTGGACGATTGCAGCGACATGGGGGCTGACTCCCTTTGGAGCGAGTGGGGAAGATGGCGGGTTTAACCCAAGGTCCGCCCCGCGGAAACCCGGCTGGAGAGGGAACAGCCCGATAGGCGCAGCCGTTTGCGCCTTGGCCACAGTACAGCCGTCCGCCGCCAGAAGGCCTCCATGATCCGAACGATCCTGATCCTCGTCCTGCTGACCCCGCTCGCCGCCTGCGGTGAGACGTCGCCGGAGCCCGCCCCCGCGCCGGACGCCGCCCCGGTCGCCACCGAGCCGGCCTCGAACCCGACGGCCCAGCCTGCCTATGTGGGACGCTGGGCGGCCAGCCCGGCCCTGTGCGCAAGCCGCGCCTGGGACTTTCGCCATGACGGTCTGACCGCGCCGGGGGACGTCGCCTGCCGGTTCGAAGGCGTCGCCGCCCTGGACGACGGCTATGAGATCGCCGCCCTCTGCACCTCGCAGGCGCCGCCCGAAAGCCGGCGTCTGAGCCTGGACTTCGGCCCTGCGGGTCGAACCATGAGCATCCAGGGCGGCCCGGCCCGCGACGCCCTCAGCCTGGTGCGCTGCGCCACCTGACGGAGGCTGCGCGACGCGCTTGACCCCTGGCCCAGGATCGGCGAGGCCATGGCTCATGCGCCGCCTGTTCAGGTTCCTGACCAATATGGACGCCCGCGCCTGGCGGGGCGTGGCGGTGTCCTTCGTGCTGTTCGGCGGGGTGGGGCTGGTCTTCCTGTTCGGCGCCCAGGTGCTGGGCTTCGACGGCGAGGCGACGGTCGAGCACTGGCTGGGCATGGCCGCCCACAGTCCCTGGGCCCTGCCGACGGCGGTGGTGGCCTTCGCCCTGCTGGCCTTTGTCGGGGTGCCGCAGTTCGTCCTGATCGCCGCGGCCGTGGTCGCCTTCGGCCCCTGGACCGGTTTCGCCTATAGCTGGATCGGCACCCTGGTTTCGTCCCTGGTGGGCTTCTTCATCGGCCGGGTGGCGGGGGGCAGGGTGCTGGACGCGTTCGCTGGCGAGGGCGTGCGGCAGTTCATGGCGCTGGTCGGACGCAACGGCTTCTGGGCCAGTCTGATCGTGCGGCTGGTGCCCTCGGCGCCGTTCATCGTCGTCAACATGGCCGCCGGCGTCACGCCGATGCGGCTGTTCCACTTCTTCGCCGGCACGGCGCTGGGCATCATCCCGAAGATCGGCGTCACCGCGTTTGCCGGCAACTCCATCGCCCAGGCCATGAAGGGCGGCGGGGCCGGTCATATCGGCCTGCTCGTCGCCATCGTCATCGGCTGGGTGGTTATGGGGTGGTTCGCGCGCCGGTGGCTGAAATCGCGCGAAACCGCCGTCGGGAAGACTGGGGGGACCGAACGGGGCAGCTGAACGTTACCCGCGCACCCTGCTCTGGAGACCACCATGCTCAAGCTGTTCTATTCCCCCGGCGCCTGTTCGCTCGCCTCGCACATCGCCCTGGAAGAGGCGGGCGCCGATTACGAAGCCGTTCGGGTGGACCTGAAAAGCGGAGAGCAGAACCGCCCTGAATACCGCAAGCTCAATCCCAAGGGGCGGGTGCCGGCCCTCGCCACCGAGCGGGGCGTTCTCACGGAAAGCCCGGTGATCCTTGGCTATATCGCCCAGACCCATCCGGAGGCGAAGCTCGCCCCCAACGACGACTCCTTCGCCTTTGGCGACATGCAGGCCTTCAACATGTTCCTGGCCGCCAGCGTGCATGTGGCCTACGCCCACGCCTTTCGCCCCGAGCGTTATGTGAAAGGCGAGGCGGGCGTGGCCGCGGCTAAGGCCAGGACGCCCGAAGCGCTGGACGAGTATTTCAACCAGATCGAAGACCGCTTCGCTGACGGCCGTCCGTATGTGCATGGCGAGGCCTACACGGTTTCCGATCCCTATCTCTATGTCTTTACCCGCTGGCTGGAGCGCGACGGCCTCGGCCATCCCGAGCGCTATCCGCAGGTTCTGGCCCACCGCCAGCGGCTGGACACCCGGCCGGCCGTGCGCAAGGTTATTGCCGCCGAGGGGCTTCCCTGGGAGATTTGAGCAATTCTGTTGCGTTGGGCGGTGGGCTTGGATAAGAATTCCACCCATGTCTACGCAGCGCGACACCCTGCTTCTTGGCCGTTCGCTGGGGCTTAGCCGCCCCTGGGCGCCTCTGTAGGCTCGCGCGAAAGTTCGCGGGGCCGGGCGCTCAGGGGATGACCCCGCCGCCCGACCTTTCTAGAATGAGCTCCCGCGAAGAGATCCTGACATGACTTTCCAAGCTTCCAACGCCGCGTCCGAACGCGATCGCGTCATCGTATTCGACACCACCATGCGTGACGGCGAGCAGTCGCCCGGCGCCTCCATGTCCCTGGAGGAGAAGCTGGAGCTCGCCAAGATCCTGGAGGAGATGCGGGTCGATGTGATCGAGGCCGGCTTCCCCATCGCCTCCAATGGCGACTTCGAGGCGGTGCGCCAGATCTCCGAGATCGTCACCGAGAGCACCGTCTGCGGCCTGGCGCGGGCCGCGGCCATCGACATCGAGCGCTGCGCTGAGGCGATCCGCCCGGCCAAGCGCGGCCGCATCCATACCTTCCTGTCCACCAGCCCCTCTCACCGGGACCACATCCTGAAGATGAGCCAGGAGGACATCCTGGAGGCCATCACCCGTTCGGTGACCCACGCCCGCAACCTGTGCGACGATGTGGAATGGTCGGCCCAGGACGCCACCCGCACCGAGCAGGACTTCCTGCGCCGCTGCGTCGAGGCCGCCATCAAGGCCGGCGCCAAGACGGTGAACATCCCCGACACGGTCGGCTACACCTATCCGTCGGAATATGAGGCGGTGTTCCGCGACCTGGTGGAGAACGTCCCCGGCGTCGAGAACATCATCCTGTCGACCCACTGCCACAACGACCTGGGCCTGGCCGTGGCCAACAGCCTGGCCGGCGTGCAGGGCGGGGCGCGCCAGGTCGAGGTGGCGATCAACGGCATCGGCGAGCGGGCCGGCAATGCGGCCCTGGAGGAAGTGGTCATGGCGCTGAAGGTGCGCGGCGACCGGCTGCCCTATTTCACCGGCGCCGAGACCCAGCACATCACTCGGGCCAGCCGCTATGTCTCGGCCATCACCGGCTTCCCGGTGCAGTTCAACAAGGCGATCGTCGGCAAGAACGCCTTCGCCCATGAGAGCGGCATCCACCAGGACGGGATGCTGAAGGACCGCGGCACCTACGAGATCATGACGCCCGAGAGCGTCGGGCAGGGCGCCTCGAACCTGGTCATGGGCAAGCATTCCGGCCGCCACGCCTTCCGCGAGAAGCTGAAGGCCCTGGGCTATGAGCTGGGCCAGAACGCCCTGAACGAGGCCTTCCAGCGCTTCAAGGACCTGGCCGACAAGAAGAAGCACGTCTTCGACGACGACATCGTGGCCCTGGTGGACGACGCCCTGGCCTCGGGCGCCGATCGCATCCAGGTCAAGCAGCTGCGGGTGATCGCCGGCACCGAAGGTCCGCAGGAGGCGCATCTGACCGTGACGGTCGAGGGCGCCGAGCGGTCGGCCACGGCCACGGGCGATGGCCCGGTGGATGCGGTGTTCAACGCCATCCATGTGGTGGTGCCGCACACCGCCATCCTGCGCCTGTTCCAGGTGCATGCGGTGACCGAGGGCACCGACGCCCAGGCCCAGGTCTCGGTCCGGCTGGAGGAGGATGGCCGCATCGCCACCGGCCAGGCGGCCGACACCGATACGCTCACGGCCTCGGCCAAGGCCTATGTGAACGCCCTAAACAACCTCTTCGCCCGCAAGGAGAAGACCGCGCCGGACGCCATCGCCAGCGGCTTCTGAACTCCTCCAAGCGGGAGGCGCCAGGGCCGTTCGCCTAGGCGCCTCCGACCTCGCGCCAGCACACCAACCCAACCTCTCCCCGAACAGGGGAGGGGCGAGGCCTCCCCATGCTCTGGATCGCCCTGACGATCGCCGCTGCGCCCCTGCAGGTGGCGCGCAACGCCCTGCAGCGCGGTCTAATGGCCGAGGCCGGGCCGTGGGGGGCGACCCTGGTGCGCTTCCTGTTCGGCCTGCCGTTCGCCCTGGCCATCTTCGCCGTAGTGGCGGTGCTGACGCCCCTGGCGGATCCAACCCCGAACGCCAAGTTCTGGTGGGCGGTGAGCGGCGGCGCCCTGGGCCAGGTGCTGGCCACGGCGGCCCTGCTCGTGGCCATGCGCCGCTCGGGCTTTGCGGTGGCGACCTTCATGCAGCAGGCTTCTCTGCCGCTGGCTGCGCTCATGGGGCTGGTGGTGTTCGGTGACCAGCTCCGAACCCAGGCCTGGCTGGGGGTGGTGCTGACCACTGTCGGTCTGGTGGTCCTGTCCTGGCCCGGACGGGCGGCGGCCCGCGGCGCCCTTGTGGGCAGCGCCATGGGCCTGGCTTCCGGCGCGGCCTTCGCCGTGGCCCTGAACGGTTACCGCCAGGCGGGGCTGGCCCTGGAGCCCGACTATCCGATCTATGCCGCCACCGCAGCGGTCTGCGTGGCCCAGGCGCTGCAGACCCTGGGGCTGGGCGCCTATCTGGCGGCGGCGCGGCCCCAGTCGCTGGCGGCCGTGGCCAAGGCGTGGCGCTCGTCCCTGGGGGCGGGGTTCTTCGGGGCCGCAGCCTCGGCCTGCTGGTTCTCGGCCCTGGCCCTGGCGCCCGCCGGCATGGTCCGGGCCGTGGGGGTGATCGAGGCGCCTATCGCCGCGGCGGCAGGGCGCCGCCTGTTCCAGGAGCGCCTCAGCCTGCGTCAGGCCCTGGCTGGAGCCGCCACCGCCGCCGGGGTGATCCTGACGGCGCTGGGGTGAGGCCGTCGTTCCGACCTCGGAACGAATCGATCTGGCGCTCCCGGGCGAACGGGGGCGTTCAAACCCGGCTCACCCCGAAGCCTGCGGCGATGGGCGCGCCCGGGCCAGGTTTGTGGTCCAACTTTCCGGCCGGTCAGAGGCGAGCCCCGTGAGACGGGCGGGGCGCGGCCGGCATTCAAATCCCCCGAGACCTTGGAGGCCAAGGTTTTCGGTGCGAGCGGCCGGACCATTTGGCGGCCCCGCCACCTTCGCCAACCCAGGACTGTGGCCACAGGGCGGCGAGCCGTCTGGGTGGAAATCCGTCCCTGGCCGCCGCCCCGATCGCGCCCACGGCGGGGGCTCGGATGAATAAGCCTTGAAATCAACAAAGGGGCGGGGCACACGAACCTCAAGTCCTTCTCGCGACAGCCTGATCCGCCCACGCGCCTGAGTCGGCGCCCATTGGGTCGGGGTGTCGTAGAATAGCGTCCTCCAAGCCCCCCATTTCACCAGGGCCCTGCATGATTTCGTCCCTCTTCGGCGCCATCTCGAACGACATCGCCATCGACCTCGGCACCGCCAACACGCTCATCTATATGAAGGGCAAGGGCATCGTGCTGAACGAGCCTTCGGTGGTGGCGCTCAGAAACATCGGCGGCCGCAAGATCGTCCACGCCGTGGGCATCGAAGCCAAGCAGATGCTGGGCCGCACGCCTGGCCACATGGAGGCCATCCGCCCCATGCGCGACGGGGTCATCGCCGACTTCGAAGTCGCCGAGGAGATGATCAAGTACTTCATCCGCAAGGTTCACAACCGCAAGGGCTTCGTGAACCCCAAGGTCATCGTCTGCGTGCCGTCGGGCGCCACGGCGGTGGAGCGGCGCGCCATCAACGATTCCTGTCTGAACGCCGGCGGACGCCGGGTCGGCCTGATCGACGAGCCCATGGCTGCGGCCATCGGGGCGGGCCTGCCGATCCATGAGCCCACCGGCTCCATGGTCGTCGACATTGGCGGCGGCACCACCGAGGTGGCCGTGCTGTCGCTGTCGGGCATCGTATATTCGCGTTCGGTCCGCGTCGGCGGCGACAAGATGGACGAGGCGATCATCTCCTATATGCGCCGCAACCATAACCTGCTGATCGGCGAGACCACCGCCGAGCGGATCAAGAAGGAAATCGGCACCGCCCGGGCGCCGGCCGACGGCGAGGGCCTGTCCATCGAGGTCAAGGGCCGCGACCTGATGCAGGGCGTGCCCCGCGAAGTGCGCATCAGCGAAAAGCAGGCCTCCGACGCCCTGTCGGAGCCGGTCGGCCAGATCGTCGACGCGGTGAAGATGGCGCTGGAAGCCACCCCGCCGGAGCTGGCCTCCGACATCGCTGACAAAGGCATCATGCTGACCGGCGGCGGCGCCCTGCTGCGCGGTCTGGACGCCGAGATCCGCGACCATACCGGCCTGCCGGTGACGGTGGCCGATGATCCGCTGTCCTGCGTGGCGCTCGGCTGCGGCAAGGTGCTGGAACATCCCAAGTGGATGAAAGGCGTTCTGGAATCCACCCTGGCTTAAGACGACCTGGGGTTCGGACGAAACCGTCGGAATCAGGCAAGGTCGGTCTGGGATTTGCTGAACTGACGCAGGCGGCGCTTGGCCGTCTTCGTGTCTGCGGGGAGACGGGCTTAGGTGTCCTTTCGGGACAATCCCTTCGGTGAGATCCGAGTGCCGCTGGTCTGGACCGCCGGCGTCGCCCTCATCGTGGCCATTGTCGTGGCCGCCGCCCTGCTGCTCGGGGACCGCCGCGAAACCTTCCGCAACGAGGCCTATGGGGTGACCCGGGAGGTCAGCGACGCCGTCAGCGCGCCGGTCACCGGGGTCGTCTCCGCGCCGCTGCACTGGCTGGGTTCGCTGTCTGGCGCTGTGGGGAACTACTTCTTCGCCGTCTCGGAAAACCGCCGCCTGCGGCAGGAGCTTGAGGCCGCCGCCGCCCTGGAGCAGGAGGTGCGGAGCCTGCGGGATCTCAATGAGCGCTATAGGGCCCTCCTGGGCCTGCAGACCAATCCGCCGATCCCCATGGTTTCCGCCCGTGTGGTGGCCGATGCGCGGGGGCCCTTCGCCAACACCCGCCTGGCCAATGCCGGGAGCGAGCGCAATATCCGCATCGGCAACCCGGTGATGAGCGAACGGGGCCTGGTGGGGCGGGTCGTGGGCGTGACCCGGGGGGCCAGCCGCATCCTGATGCTGACCGACATCGCCTCGCGCACGCCGGTGATGGTGGATCGCACCAACGCCCGCGCCATCCTGACCGGCGACGGCGGCCCCAATCCCAAGCTCGACTATCTGCGCGGCCAGGACCCGGTGAAGGAAGGCGACCGGATCGTCACCTCCGGCGACGGGGGGCTGATGCCCCGGGGCCTGCCGGTGGGTGTGGCGGTCCGCGGCGTGGACGGCGCCTGGCGGGTGGTGCTCAGCGCCGATTCCGGGGCGGTGGACTTCGTGCGCGTCCTGCTGTTCGAGGACTTCGCCCAGCTGGTCGACCAGGAGGAGCTGAACGCGCCCTCCGAGCCGCCGGCCAACAACACCCTGCCGGCCGTGGGGGTGACCTCGCCGCCGCCACCCGCACCGGAGCCGACGCCCGCGCCGAGCGCCCGGACCCCGGTCCAGAAGGCGCCTGCGCCGCGCGCGCCAACCCCCAAGGCGCCCACGCCAAAACAGCCGGCCCCGAAGGCTCCGGCCCCGACGGCGCCTGCGCCCGCCGCCGAGACGCCCCCGCCGCCCGCCCTGGAGCCGGTGTTTTGAGCCTGACCGCCGGCCGCCTCGATCCGCTGAGCTGGCTGGGCCTGCCGATCCTGCAGTGCCTGCTGGCCACCATCCTGTTCAGCCTGCCGGTGCGGGTCTTCGGCTGGGGCCTGCCCGAGCCGGTCTTCTGCATGGCGCCGGCCTTCGCCTGGGCGGTGATCCGCCCATCCATGCTGGCCCCCTTCGGGGTGCTGTTCATGGGCCTGTTCCTCGACCTCTTCTGGGGCGGCCCCATGGGTCTCTGGGCCCTGTCCCTGCTGGTGGCCTATGGCGCCGTGCTGGGCGCGCGCTCCATGATGGTCGGGCAGAGCCGGCCGATGATGTGGATCTGGTTCGCCGCGGCCTGCGCCGTGGCCGAGCTGGTCGCCTTCCTGGTCACCCAGCTCTCCGCCCGCGCGACCCCCAATCTTTTGGCGGTGTTGTGGCAATTCCTCGCCACAATCCTGCTGTATCCGTTTGCGCACCGGCTCATCGACAGGTTCGATGACGCCGATGTGCGGTTCCGTTAGGGGGCGACGGCGTTGAGCGAGCCGTCCATCTTCTTTTCCGAGGTCAATGAGCGGCAGGGCACCTTCCACCGCCGGAGCTTCCTGCTGGGCGGTTTCGCCGGGGCCGGGATGCTGGCGCTTGGGGGCCGTCTGGCCAGATCGGAAGAGCGTCGTGTAGGGAAAGAGTGTAGATCTCGGTGGTCGCCGGATCATTAAAAAAAAACACCCCCCCCCCCCCCCCCCTCACCCCTCCCCGATGACGAGAAGCATGCTTCGTGCGCTAAATCTATAGCCGCATAG
>CALEOQ010000487.1 GCA_937910255.1 uncultured Caulobacteraceae bacterium
GTGGAAGGGTGTGAGCGTAGGAAGAGAAACGAGAGTAGGAACGTGCTAAGTAGGGATCGGAAGATGTGAGAGTTGAATGACAGTGTTTATAGCTTTGTAATGCTAGGCCGACGACACAGTACTACCCGCTTTCCCATCACGACGCTCTCCCGAGGTCGGCCACCCGCAAGGCCCTGGTCGATCTCGGCTGGACGATCGGCGAGAGCGACGGCAGCTTCGGCGGCTATCAGGCCATCGAGCGCTGGCCCGGCCGCTATGCGGCGGCCACCGAGATGCGCAAGGACGGGGTGGCGCTGGCCTACTGACCTGGGGAGGTCCCTGTGACCGAAGCCGAGATGCGCGACATCATCCTCGCCTTCCCTGGCGCGGAGGAGGGCACGTCCTATGGCTATCCGTCCTTCAAGGTGCGCGGCAAGTTCTTCACCCGCCTGCGAGGCGAGGACGGAAGCGTGGTGTTGAGCGACGTCGGCTTCGACGAGCGCGAAATGCTGATGGCGGCGGAGCCCGCCACCTTCCACCTGACGCCGCACTATCAGAACTATCCCACCGTGCTCGCCCGGATCGAGCGCCCCGATCCGGGGACGCTGCACAGCCTGCTGGAGCGCCGCTGGCGCAAGCTCGTCACCAAGGCGATGGCGAAAGCCTATGACGCGGCCCAGACGCCGCCTTAGCGGGCGGCGTACTGCTGGCCGATGCCGACAGCGGCGCGGGCCTGGGCCAGGGTGTCCTGGTAGCAGTCCGAGCGCGTCACCGTGCGCTTGAGGGTGCGCACGCTGCCCTCGTGGCCGCCACAGGCGGCGAAGGCGGCCCGCTCCACCCGCCGCTCCAGACGCTGGGCGTCCTCAGGATTGGCGGGATTGAGGTTGGTGACATTGACCTTGGCCTGGCCCGTCACAGCCGGCGCCGCGAGGACCGGAGTCGCCAGAAGCGCCGCGGCCAGCGCGGCGGAAGCAAGCTTGAACATTTTCGTCTCCCTAATGACCGACCCCACGGCGGCGGCTCTGACGGCCGCTCGGAGTCCGTTGGGTCACGTGAGGGAAGATGGGGAGCAAATGAGGCCAGCGGAAGGCCCGGGGCTCCCCGCCCCTGGCGCGCGCAGCGCCCGCCTCTCAACCGTCATCCTGGGCCTTGCGCCCAGGATCCCTCGTCGAGGCGGGGGAGACGCTGCGCCTAGAACTCGTCTTCAATCGCCGAGCGGAACTGTTCGAAGATCTCGGCGGCCCGCTGGTTGTTGTAGGGCTCGGGCTCGGGCTCCACGACGGGCTCGGGCGCAGGGCCGCCATGCAGGCGGCCAGCCACCGCCCCGTCTTGCACGAGGATCAGGACTTCGCCCTCGGCAAGGCCGGAGAGCAGCTGGGCGACCCTGGGGGGCAGGTCGTCGAGGTCGAGGCGCTTCATGGGCGCGAAATCTAGCGGCAAGCCCGCCCGGCGCAAAGGGTGACAGCGGGCCAGGGCCGCCCTAAGTCCTGGGATCAGATCACCCTGGGAGGGCTCATGGCCTATCGGTCGCTGCGGGAATTCATCGCCAAGCTGGAAGCCGCCGGCGAACTGGTGCGGGTGTCTGAGCCGGTCTCCACCGTCCTGGAGATGACCGAAATCCATCGCCGCCTGCTGAAGCAGGGGGGCCCGGCGGTCCTGTTCGAGCACGTCATCCGCGCCGATGGCGAGCGCTCGCCCATGCCCTGCCTGGTGAACCTGTTCGGCACGGTCAAGCGGGTGGCCATGGGGGTGACGCTGGAGGGTCGCGAGCGGACCACGGCGGCCGACCTGCGCGAGGTGGGCGAACTGCTGGCCTTCCTCCGCGCGCCTGAGCCGCCCCGGGGTCTGAAGGACGCGCTGGACATGCTGCCGCTGGCCAAGACCGTCATGGCCATGCGCCCGGCCACGGTGAAGAAGGCGCCTGTGCAGGAGATCGTCTGGACCGGCGACCAGATCGACCTGACCAAGCTGCCCATCCAGACCTGCTGGCCGGGCGAGCCCGCCCCGCTCATCACCTGGCCGCTGGTGGTCACCAAGGGGCCGTCCACCGATCGGGAGGACGACTACAATCTCGGCATCTATCGCATGCAGGTGCTGGGCAAGGATCGCACCATCATGCGCTGGCTGGCCCACCGGGGCGGCGCCCAGCACCACCGGCGCTGGAAGGCGGCCGGCAAGCCCGACGCCCTGCCCGCCTGCGCGGTCCTGGGCGCCGATCCCGGCACCATCCTGGCGGCGGTGACGCCGGTGCCTGAGACCCTGTCGGAATACCAGTTCGCCGGCCTGATGCGCGGCGCCAAGGCCGAGTTGGTGGCGGCCAAGACCGTGCCCCTGATGGTGCCGGCGGAGGCCGAGATCGTCATCGAGGGTCACGTCCTGCTGGACGAATATGCCGACGAAGGCCCGTACGGGGACCACACCGGCTATTACAATTCGGTCGAGAAGTTCCCGGTCTTCCAGGTCAGCGCCATCACCATGCGCCGGGACCCCATCTATCTGACCACCTTCACCGGCCGGCCGCCGGACGAGCCCAGCGTGCTGGGCGAGGCGCTGAACGAGGTCTTCATTCCCCTGCTGCGCCAGCAGTTCCCGGAGATCGTCGACTTCTGGCTGCCGCCGGAGGGCTGCTCCTACCGGATCGCCGTGGTGTCGATGAAGAAGGCCTATCCAGGCCACGCCAAGCGCGTGATGATGGGCGTCTGGAGCTATCTGCGGCAGTTCATGTACACCAAGTGGGTGATCGTCGTGGACGACGACATCGACGCCCGCGACTGGAAAGACGTCATGTGGGCGCTGTCGACCCGCATGGACCCGGCCCGGGACATCACCCTCGTGGAGGGCACCCCTATCGACTATCTGGACTTCGCCTCACCCGAGAGCGGCCTGGGCTCGAAGATCGGCCTGGACGCCACCAACAAGTGGCCGCCGGAAACCCACCGCGAATGGGGCGAGAAGCTCGACATGGACGCGGCCACCGTCGCCCGGGTCACCGACCGCTGGGCGAGCCTCGGCCTGCCGCCCCTGAAGGGCTGAACCCACATTCCTTAGCGCCGCAGGCGTCGTCAAAGAGGGGACACGAAGAACTCAAAGACAGCCAAGGACACGAAGAAGATGGCCGCTGCGCCTTTGTGTCCTTCGCGCCCCTTCGTGTGCTTCGTGTCGCCCCTTTTTCGCGCTGCGCGCAGGAGTCAGGCCGCGGGCGGCGGCAGCCTTCGGGCCGCGACGATGGGCCAGAGGATGTTGAGGGCGAGGCCGGCCATCACCAGGCTGGCCGCAGCGATCTTCCAGACCGGCATGGCCTCCCCCAGCAGCAGGGCTGAGGCGCCCATGCCGAACACCGGCACCAGCAGGGCCATGGGGGTGATGGTCGCGGCTGGATGGCGCGCCAGCAGCCAGCCCCAGGCGGCATAGCCGAACAGGGTGTTGCCCGCCGACTGCCAGGCCACCGCCGCCCAGGCCGCCGGGCTCGCCTCACCCAGGGCCTGGCGCACCATCGGCCACCCCTCCATGACCAGCGACATCGCCACCAGGGGCGGGACGGAGAACAGGCTCGCCCAGACCACATAGGCCAGCATGTTCACCCGGCCGCTCAGCTTGGCCACATGGTTGCCGCCGGCCCAGCCCATGGCCGCCAGGATCACCAGGACGAGGCCGAGCGGCGTGGTCGTGCGGTCCGAATGGGCCAGGATCACCCCGATCCCGGCGGTGGCCAGCACCAGCGCGGCGACCTGGAAGAGCCTGACCCGCTCCCCGGTCGCAGCCATGGCCAGGCCGATGGTGAAGAAGACCTGTACCTGCACCACCAGCGAGGCCAGGCCCGGCGAGATCTGGCCGTTCATGGCGATGTAGAGCAGGCCAAACTGGCCGGCGCCGATCAAAACCCCATAGGCCGCCAGATGGCCCCAAGGGACCTTGGGGCGCGGCAGGAGGAAGACAGCGGGGACCAGGGCGAAGAAGAACCTCAACGCCGCAAAGGCCAGGGGCGGCAGCTCGACCAGGCCATACTTGATGACCACGAAGTTGGTCCCCCACACCGCCACCACCGCCAGGGCCAGCAGGAAGTGGGGCAGGGGCAGGGCGGCGACGGGCATGGGGCGAGAGCCTGGGGGACGGAACGGGCGCTCATGTGGCGCTTGGCGCCGGGCTTGTCCATGGCGGCGTCCATGCTCGTCTTGAAAGGGGCGATCCCCCCTTGCCCCACGGGCGAATTCGCAGTCCAACTGCCCCCCGTGCGGGGGCGCACGGGGGGACCACCATGAACCTGATCACGTCGGGACACGCCGCAGCGCTCTGGACGGGCCTGCATCTCTTTCTGCTGCTGGCGCTGTCGATGCTGGTGGTTCGCCAGCGGCAGCGGCACAAGGTGGCCTTTGGCGACGACGGCATTCCGGAGCTGGCCCAGGCGATCCGGGCCTTCGGCAACGCCACCGAATACATTCCCGCCGGACTGGCCGCCATCGGCGTGCTGGCCCTGGTGGAGGCCCCGCCCCTGGCGGTTCACATCTCGGGTCTGGCGCTGTTCTCGGGCCGGGTGATGCACGCCGTCGGCCTGTCGCAGAGCGGCGGCGCCTCGCTGCCGCGGGCCATCGGCGTGACCCTGACCTGGATATCCTACGTCTTCGCCGGCGTCGCCCTGCTGTTCTACGCCATCGTCTGAGCCGCGACGACGAAGGCGAGGAACGCCGCGCGCGCCGTCTGGCCGAGATCGCCAAGGGGCGGCCCAGACCTGCCCCTTGGCGCGCCCTGGCCCCTCAGAATGCGTATCGGGCGAAGACGCCGACGGTGCGGTGGGCGTCGCGGGAGACGCGGTGGGTCAGCGACATGGTGCTGTACTGCTCGAAGGCGGTGGAGAAGTATTCGTCGAACAGGTTTCGGCCGTAGACGCCGAACTCGAAATCGCTGTTGACGGGCGACAGGCTGACGCGGCCATTGGCCATGCCGAAGCCGGGAACTTCCGTGTTTGGCCGTTCGCCGATCTGCGACCAGACCTTGCTGCGATAGGCATAATCGAAGCTAGCCCGCAGGCGCAGGTTCGAGCCGACCTCCCCATCATAGTCGAGGCCGACCGCGCCCTGCCACTTCGGCGCGTTAGAGAGCGCGGTGCCGCTGTAGTCGGTGGTGGCGTTGTAGACATAGTCGGTGAACTCGGCGTTGAGATAGGTCAGCCCGCCGTCCACCGTCAGGCCAGGGATGACGCGCCAGGCGAAGCTCGCCTCGACCCCCTGGCTTCTCAGGCCCCCGGCATTGCCGACCGCAATGACCGAGACCGGATTGCCGGGCACGAAGGTGAGGAGGGAGGTCTGGAAGTCGGAGAACTCCGAGCGGAAGAGGTCAAGGTTCAGCCGCACGCGGCGCTGGAAAATCTCCGACTTCACCCCGACTTCGATGCTCTCCACGGTCTCGTCGCCATAGGGGGAGTAGTTGTTGCCGACGAAGGCGGCCCCGCCGGGCTTGTAGCCTGTGGCGTAGGTGACATAGGCCATGGCGTCGTCGTTCAGCCGGTACTGACCGGCGATGCGGTAGGAGATGTTCTCCCCCTCCACCTCGCCATAGGTCTGAAGCGGCGCCTGGCCGGTTGGGGTGAAGGTGACCGGCACGCCGGTGAACGGAACGGGGTCCATCCAGAAGAAGTCGATGCCCTGGCTATTGTCGTCGCGGGTATAGCGGGCGCCGAGAGAGGCGGTGAGCCGGGGTGTGAGATTGAACTTCAATTGGCCAAAGGCCGCCGCGCTGATGCTGGTCGTTCGGTAGCGGACGGCGTTGCCGGGATCGCCCGCCACGCCGGTGGTGGTGAAGTAGCTGGTCAGCGGCGTCCCGGCCGCGGTGACGAGGGGCGCGCCGAAGGTCACCCACTGGATCTGCGTCGCGTCCTGGTCGAGCCGGTTATAGAAGAGGCCGCCGAGGTATTCGACGAAGCCGCCGGTCGGCGAGGCCCAGCGGAGCTCCTGGCTGAACTTCCAGCTCTTCAGCGCGCCCTCATTGAAGGGCACGAAGGCCCACTTGTCGGTCGGGGCGAAGTTGCCGGGGCCGACGCCTGTGAAGCGGGTGTCGCGATAGGCGGTGACCGAGGTCAGGGTGTCGCGGCCGATCTGGATCTCGCCGCGCAGACTGTGCCCCCAGCTGGAGCTTTCGGTCCTGCCCTTGTGGCTGTCGGCGCTGTCGTCATTGGTCAGGCCTGGCGTGACGCCGTTAGCGATCTGCAGCTCGGTGAAGAAGGCCGAGCCGCCGCCAACGGTGGTTCTGTTGTTGTTGTCCCAGTGGTGGCCGTAGTCGTGGGCGTAGGTGACCTCCACCCTGTCGTTCGGGCGGAACAGCAGCTTGGCGCGATAGCCGTAATCCTCGAAGGAATTGAACGGGCGGTCGAGCACCGTATAGCGGCCCGGTCCCTCCTGCCCCTGGGCGAAGGCTGAGACGCGCAGGGCGAGCTCCTCGCCCAGGGGGGCGTTGACCACCACGCTGGCGGCCCGGTCGGCCCGCTCGCCATAGCTGAACTCGCCCTTGGCGGAAAAGCCGCCAAAGTCCGGCTGGGCTGTGGTGACGGCGATGACGCCCGAGGTGGCGTTCTTGCCGAAGAGAGTCCCTTGCGGCCCCTTCAGCACGTCGATCTGCGAGATGTCGGTGAGGCCGAGGAGGCCGTTGTCGCGCTGGGCGTCCATGACCACGTCATCGACCACCAGGCTGACCGACTTTTCGTTGGAATAGTCCCACGAGGTGCTGCCCACCCCGCGGATCTGGAAGGCCGAGCCATTGGTCGTGTCGAACTGTACGCCCGGAACCAGGTACTGCAGGTCGGTCACGACGCGGAAGTTGGAGTCCGCCAGAGCCTCGCCGCTGACCGAGGCGACGGACAATGGCACGTCCTGCAGCGGCGCAGCGCGGCGCTCAGCCGTGACGATGACGGTCTCCAGCTCGACCTCAAGACTGCCTGACGCCGAAGATCCCGGCTCGGCGGCGTACGCCTGTGCGAAGGACAGGCTGGCCAGGGCGGCGCCGGCCAGCAGGGCGGCTTGATGATGATGACGTGCGGACATGGGTCCAGATCCCCGAAGTGTGCGTTCACATGGCCACTATCAGCGCTTCGTGACGGTTGCGTTACGCATGTACGGGTATTGGCCCATTTCTATAGGCGATCACGTACGACTGTACGGTAATTTATCTTCAGGCTAGGGCGACCGCCACCATCTGGTCGGTGAGCTGGAAGGCGGCCTGATTGCCCGCTGGGTCCAGGGTGGCCTCGAGCATGAGCCGGCCGGTGCCGGTGACCGAGACCGCTTGGGCTGACACCACGTCGATCGACGCTGCGCCGCGCTCGCGGGCGATGTAGCCGACATAGTTCTCCCCCCGCCGCCGGCGCAGGTCGGCCGTAGCGGCCTTCAGCTCCGGCAGGCGGCCGACCACCAGCGCCAAGGCGAACGTCGCTCGTGCGGTCTCGATGGAGGTCAGTTGGTACTCCGGCGAGGCTTCCCCCGGACCCGGGGCGGCGACGCGGCGCACGCGGTCGCTCACATCCGCCATGCCGGCGCGCAGCAGATCCTCCTGCCGCGGGAAGTGGTAGGCGAGCGTGGAATTGGCGAGGCCTGCGCGGGCGGCGATGGCCCGGTGGGTCACCGCATCGGCGCCTTCGGCGATGATCAGGGCCGAGATGTGGCCGGCGACCTTGGCCTGCCACGCCGTGGGGGTCCATCCGGCGGAGGGCTCCAGTTCGCTCAGGGCGGCGCGGAACACGTCGTACTGTCGAAGATCCTCGGTGTTGTCGGCGGGGATCAGACCGCAACACAGACGACGAAGGTTGAGCCGTCGCAGCCAGCGATAGGCGGCGAGGTCGCCGATCGCCAGGCCATAGGCCGCCTCTCCCATGCTGAAGGCGTGAAGAATCTCGCCCAGATCGGGGGCGTGCGGCGCGGCGGGACCGAGCCCGGCGGAGGCCGCTCGCCAAAAGGCGAGGCGACGGGCCGACCAGGCGGCGACCGCCGGGGCGAGTTCGGGGCGGGTCGCCGCCCCCTGCAGCAGTTCGCAGTAGAAGCGGGTGCGCAAAGCCTCGGGTCCGGCGAGGTCAGCGAGGATTGCGTCGGCGACCTCGGCCATCAGCGCCCCGTCCCGCACCTGCAGGGCCGCAATGTGATCGAGCCAGCGGTCGAGGAAGGCGCCATCCTGGGCGACGGCGGCCGCGATGAGGGCGCCAACCAGTTCGTCCTTCAGTCCGAAGCGATGCGACAGGGCCGAGACGGTGAGACCCAGATGCTCGGCAAGGGGGCGCAGGCTGAGCCCGCGCAGGCCGTTGGCCTCGACAAGGCGCATGGCCGCCTGCAGGACGGGCTGAAGGTCGGGGCGGTCCCCGGCGGGGGTGGTCTGGTCCATGAGATCCTTATCGTAATCGGCCGCGCGGATCACACATCAGTCCACGACACAAACTTACCCCAGTAATTACAGACTGTCGAATTCGTACAACTGTCTTTTTCCTGTAATGCGCCACGGCTAGAGACGACTCCTCGCATCACCGCAAGCCGGACCTCAACCATGCCAGCGCCCCGCCTCTTCGTCCTCGCCGCCGCCCTTCTGGCCGCCTCATTGCCGCCGCCGCCGACCGCCGCCCAGTCCATCGGCGAGCGGTCCTGGACGCGGGCGAACGACAGCCGAGCCATCGAATTCCCGACAACGGCGAAGGGGAACAGGGTCCTCGCCCTCGACACCCACACCCACACCCTGTTCAGCGACGGGGTCGTCTGGCCCACCGTACGGCTGTGGGAGGCCGAGCAGGACCGTCTGGCGGCCTATGCCGTCACCGACCATCTGGAGCACCGCCCCTATCTGGCCGACGTGCCGAGCCAGGACCACAACCGTCCCTACCAGGTCGCCGCGGCGGAGGCCGCCCGGATCAAGGCCCGCGCCCATGTCATCCCGGGGGTGGAGATCACCCGCCACGAGCCCTATGGCCATTTCAACGCCCTGTTCCTCGCCGACGCCAACGCCCTGCCCGTGGATACGACCCTGCGGGCCGATCCGCGCGAGGCCCTGAAGGCGGCCCGAGCCCAGGGCGCCTTCATCATCTGGAACCATGCCTGGGTCCTGCCGGGGCTGGAGCCCGGCGCCGCCGACCCCCTGCCCGCCTATCAACGCGAGATCCTGGCTGAGGGCCTGTTCGACGCCATGGAGGTGGCCAACAGCTGGCAGGTCTCCAACGACGCCTTCCAGACCGCGCTCACCCACGGTCTGGCGGTGATCGGCGCCTCGGACGTCCACACCCTGATCGACACCGACACCCAGATCCCCGAGGGGCAGCACCGCACCGTGACCCTGGTGCTGGCGGCCGACGAGTCCGTGGAGGGCCTGCGCCAGGCCCTGTTCGCCAAGCGCACCGCCGTGCTCTATCGCCAAACCCTCTATGGCCGCGAGTCCGAGCTTTCCGAGATTGTCGGGGCCGCCCTGCGCATGCCGGGCCGCAAGCGGGTCATGAACTTCCTCGCTCCGGACGTGGTGGAGGTGGAGTTGACCAACGACGCCTCGATTCCCCTCCTGCTACGCTTCCCGAGCGGAAGCCCGATCAGCCAGCCGGGGGTGGTCACCATCCCGCCGCACGGCGCGCGCTCCGTCCAGTTCGCGGGCGTGGCAGATGTCGCGGCGTTCGCCCCGCAGGTGGAGGTGCTGAACGCCTTCGTCGCACCGGATCGCCCGCTGACGCTCAGCCTGCGCTGACCGGGCGGCCGGCAAAACACAGGGGCCGGCGCGGGCCGGCCCCTGAAGGCTCTGTGTCGAAGGGCGCTTTACGCCGCCCGAGCGAGGTCGAAGCGGTCGGCGTTCATCACCTTGGTCCAGGCCTTGACGAAGTCGTCGACGAACTTCCGGTCGGCGTCGGCGGCGGCATAGACTTCCGACAGGGCCCGCAGCTGCGAGTTGGAGCCGAAGACCAGGTCGGTGCGCGTGGCCGTCCACTTCTCCTCATTCGTCTTGCGGCAGGTCCCGACAAAGACCTCGTCGCCGCGATCATCGACCTCTTTCCACGCCGTGCCCATGTCGAGCAGATTGACGAAGAAGTCGTTGGTCAGCCGGCCTGGCCGGTCAGTGAGGACCCCGTGGGGCCTGCCGCCGTGGTTGGCGCCCAGGACCCGCAGGCCGCCCACCAGGACCGTCATCTCCGGGGCGCTGAGGCCCAGGAGCTGCGCCCGGTCGATCAGCAGCTCCTCGGTCGGCACACTGAAGCGCACCTGCAGATAGTTGCGGAAGCCGTCGGCCTTGGGCTCGAGCACCTTGAAGTTCTCGACATCGGTCTGTTCGGCAGAGGCGTCCGTACGTCCTGGCCGGAACGGCGCCTCGACGTCGTAGCCGGCGTCCTTGGCCGCCTTTTCCACCGCCGCTGAGCCGCCCAGGACGATCAGGTCGGCGATCGACACCTTCTTGCCGCCCGCCGCCGAGGCGTCGAAGCCGGCCTTGATCCCCTCCAGGACATGAAGCACGCGGGCCAGCTGGGCCGGCTGATTGACCTCCCAGTCCTTCTGCGGCGCCAGGCGGATGCGCCCGCCATTGGCCCCGCCGCGATGGTCCGACCCGCGGTAGGTCGAGGCCGAGGCCCAGGCGGTCGCCACCAGCTCCGCCACGGTCAGGCCCGAACCGAGGATCTTGCCCTTCAGCGCGGCGATGTCGGCCGCATCGATCAGCGGGTGGTCCACCGGCGGGATCGGGTCCTGCCACAGCAGGTCTTCGGCCGGCACCTCAGGTCCCAGGTAGCGGGACTTGGGTCCCATGTCCCGGTGGCACAGCTTGAACCAGGCCCGGGCGAAGGCGTCGGCGAACTGGTCGGGATTGGCGCGGAACCGCTCGGAGATCTCCCGGTATTTCGGGTCCATCTTCATCGCCATGTCGGCGGTGGTCATCATGGTCGGCAGGCGCTTGTCGGGGCTGTGGGCGCCAGGCGCCATGTCTTCCGGCTTCTGATTGATCGGCTGCCACTGCTTGGCCCCGGCGGGACTGCGCACCAGCTCGTAGTCGTAGTCCAGCAGCATGTGGAAGTAGTTCATCGTCCACTGGATGGGGGTGGGCGTCCAGGCGCCCTCCAGGCCGCTGGTGATGGTGTGGTCGCCCACGCCGCTCTCGTGGCTCGAGGTCCAGCCGAGGCCCTGCTGGGCGATGTCCGACCCCTCGGGCTCGGCGCCCACCTTGGAAGCGTCGCCGGCCCCGTGGCACTTGCCGAAGGTATGGCCGCCGGCCGTCAACGCGACGGTCTCCTCGTCATTCATGCCCATGCGGGCGAAGGTCTCGCGGATGTCGCGGCCCGACTGGATCGGGTCGGGATTGCCGCCAGGCCCCTCGGGATTGACGTAGATCAGCCCCATCTGGATCGCGGCCAAGGGATCTTCCAGCGCCATTTCCTTGTCGGGCTGGATGCGGGTCTGGTTCTCTTCGTGACCCACCCACTGTTCCTCGGTGCCCCAGTAGATGTCCTTTTCGGGCTCCCAGATGTCGGCCCGGCCGCCGCCGAAGCCGAACACCGGCCCGCCCATGGACTCGATGGCCACATTGCCGGTCAGGATCATCAGGTCGGCCCAGGACAGCTTGGCGCCGTACTTCTGCTTGATCGGCCACAGCAGGCGCCTGGCCTTGTCGAGGTTGGCGTTGTCGGGCCAGCTGTTTAGCGGCGCGAACCGCTGCGAGCCCGAGGACGAACCGCCACGTCCATCGCCGGTGCGATAGGTGCCGGCGCTGTGCCAGGCCATGCGGATGAAGAAGGGGCCATAGTGGCCATAGTCGGCCGGCCACCAGGGCTGGCTGTCGGTCATCAGGGCGGTCAGGTCGCGCTTGACCGCCGCATAGTCCAGGGACTGGAAGGCCTTGGGATAGTCAAAGTCGTCCCCCATCGGGTCGCCATGCAGGCCCTGCTGGTGGAGGATTTCCAGCGACAGCTGGTTGGGCCACCAGTCTCGATTGGTGCGGCCGAGCAGGGATCGGAGCGCCGCAGGTTGCTTCATCGGGCAGCCCAGCGGATCGCCGGTGTTGGAGGCGTCGTCCATGGTCGTTCTCCCTCGCGTTCTAGGCGTTAAGGGAGCCTAGGCCCGGGGGCGGCCCATTGGAAAATCAATAAACTTGATGACCAGGCACGGGATTTTCTATCAAGCTGCGCCGCGTCCCGGCCGGCCCTGCAGGGCCTTACCTGGCTTGCTCGACCGCCTGAGGTTCGCCATATGGCTGGGATGGATCAAAACCTGCTCGCCGAGCTGATCGCCGCCGCCCGCAAGGCCGGCGCCGATGCCGCTGAGGCCGTCACCGCCGAACGCCAGTCCCTGTCGATCTCCGTCCGCGAGGGCGAGCTGGAAGAGGTCGAGCGCGAGGAGTCCCGCGATCTTGGCCTGCGGGTCTTTGTCGGCAAGCGCCAGGCGACGGTTTCGGGCTCGGACCTGTCGCCAGAGGCCCTGGCCAAGCTGGTGGACCGGGCCGTGGCCATGGCCCGCCTGGCGCCGGAAGATCCCTATGCCGGCTTCGCCCCGGCCGAGCGGCTGGCCCAGGGGCCGCACCTCGACCTTGACCTCTATGATCCCACCGAGCTCTCACCGGAAACCCTCGAGGATCGCGCGCGCGCCGCCGAGGCTTCGGCCCGGGCGGTGAAGGGGGTGGTCAATTCCGACGGCGCCACGGCGGGCTGGTCCACCGCCAAGTGGCTGATCGCCACCAGCCACGGGTTCGCCGGCGCTCACCAGGCATCGGGTTTCTCCCTGGGCGCCTCGGCCATCGCCGGCGACGGCCAGTCGATGGAGACCGGCTATGACGGCCGCTCCGTGCGCTGGCACGAGGACCTGCCCGGTCCCGAAGGGATCGGCGCGGAGGCCGGCCGGCGGGCCGCCGCGCGGCTGGGTTCGCGCAAGATCGCCTCGACCACCGCCCCGGTGATCTTCGAGAACCGCCTGGCCATGTCGATCATCAGCCCGCTGATCGGCGCGATTTCCGGCCCTTCCATCGCCCGCGGCTCCTCCTTCCTCAAGGACAAGCTGGGCCAGCCGGTCTTTGCGCCTGGCGTGACATTGACCGACGATCCCCATCGCCGCCGGGGCCTGGGCTCCAGCCCCTTCGACGACGAGGGGGTCGAGACCCAGGCCATGGATCTCATCGACAAGGGTGTCCTGACCACCTGGTTGCTGAACTCCAGCTCGGCCCGCCAGCTGGGCCTGGAGACCACCGGCCACGCCTCCCGCGGCCTGGCCGGCCCCCCCGGGGTCGGCGTCTCCAACCTGACCCTTCAGCCCGGCTCGGAAGATCAGGCGAGCCTGATGCGCAGCGCCGGCAAGGGCCTGCTGATCACCTCGATGTTTGGCCCGTCCCTGAACGGCAACACCGGCGACTGGTCGGTGGGCTGTTCGGGCTTCTGGTTCGAGGATGGGGAACTGGCCTACCCGGTCAGCGAGATCACCGTGGCCGGCAATCTGATTGATATGTACGCCCGGCTCGTGCCCGGCTCCGACCTGGAGATCCGCGGGGCCTCCAACGCGCCGTCGGTGCTGATCGACGGTCTGGCGATCGCGGGGAAATGAGCCCCAGTCCCGCCCCACGTCCCGCCCCCAGTCCCGCCCAGGACTTGGAGCTGCTGGTCGCCGCCGCCGTCGAGGCCGGGACCCTGGCCCTGGACCTGCGGGCGCGGGGCCTGAAGATCGCGTGGAAGGAGGGCAATTCGCCGGTCACCAACGCCGACTTCGCCACCGACACCCTCTTGAAGACCACCCTGGGTCGGGCGCGCCCCGACTATGGCTGGCTGTCGGAGGAGACGGCGGACGACCTGGAGCGGCTGGACCGAAGGCGCGTCTTCGTGGTCGATCCTATCGACGGCACGCGGGCCTATATGAAGGACAAGCCCTGGTGGGTGATCTCGGCGGCCGTGGTCGAGGACGGACAGCCGATCGCCGGCGTGGTCTATGCGCCGCAGGTGGGCGAGGTCTATACCGCCACCGTCGGCGGGGGCGCCAAGCTGAACGGCTCGCTGATCGTGCCGGCCCCGACGGTGCGGCTGGACGGTTGCGGCATGGTCGGCGACCAGCGGATGTTCGACCATCCGTCCTGGCCAGAACCCTGGCCGATCATGCGGGTGGAGTCGCGTAACTCCACCGCCTATCGCATGTGCCTGGTGGCCTCGGGCCAGTTCGATGCGGCCCTGGCCCTGGTGGCCAAGGCCGACTGGGACCTGGCCGCCGCCGACCTGGTGGCGCGGGAGGCCGGAGCCTATAGCGGCGACCATCTGGGCGGCGGCTTCGCCTATAATGGTCGGATTCCGTCCCAGCGGAGTTTGTTATGCGCGGCGCCGCGATTGGCCCCATTGATCATGGCGCGGGTCTCGCATATCGCCTTACCAAACTAAGCCCTCTTTCGAGGAAGACATGCCCGACAAACAGCTTTTGCACATCGTGATCGGCGGCGAACTCGAGGAAGTCGAGCAAGTTCGTTTCCGCGACCCCTCGAAGATCGACCTGGTCGGCGCCTATCCGACCTATGAGCAGGCCCTGGCCGTCTGGCGCTCCAAAGCCCTGGCGACGGTGGACAACGCCCTGATGCGGTATTTCATCATCCACGCCCACAAGCTGCTCGACCCCCAGCTGGACGGCGAAAAGCCCGGCGGCTGAAGGGCGCCAGGCCCCGGCCGCCTGTCCGAAAACTGTCACCCGCCGTGGGCAGAATGACGCTCACGGAGGCTTCCTTGTTCAGATCAGTTCTTGCCCAGCCGGGTGTGGCGGCGGCCACAGCCCTTGGACTTTGGCTTGCCGGCTGCGCGGGCTTTGGCTCCGACGCGCCCAAGGACGGCACGCTGAGCGGAACCCCGGTTCCGGCGGCCCATGAGACCGTGGCCGTGGCCACCGTCAACAGCGACGCCGCCGATGATCCCGAAATCTGGGCCGACCCGCGCGATCCCAACCGCGCGGTGATCTTCGGCGCCGACAAGAAGGCCGGCCTCTACGCCTATGGACTGGACGGCCAGGTGCGCGCCTTCCTGCCCGAGGGTCCGCTGAACAATATCGATCTCCGCGACGGCTTCATGGTCGGCGGCAAGGCCCAGGTGCTGATCGCCGCCAGCCACCGCAGCCGCGGCGGCGCACTCCTGTTTCTGATGGACCCCGACACGCTGGACGTCCGGACCTGGGGCCTGGTCCCGGTTCCGGTCAGCGAGCCCTATGGCCTGTGCATGGCCAGGCGGGGTGACGACGTGGTCGTGATCGTGGTCGGCAAGGACGGCGACGTGCGCCAGGTTCGCGTCCGCGACCAGGGCGGCGAGCCGGTGGGCGTCGAGGAGCAGAGCTTCGCCGTCGGCTCCCAGGCCGAGGGCTGCGTCGTCGATGACGAGACCGGCGCCCTCTATGTGGGCGAGGAGATGAAGGGGATCTGGCGCTATTCCCTCGATCCGACGGCGGGCGGCGCCCGCACCCTGCTGGAGGCGGCCCCCGGCCCCCGTCTGACGCCCGATGTGGAGGGGCTGACCCTGCTGCGGGATTCGGGCCAGACCTTTCTGATCGCCTCGAGCCAGGGGGACAACGCCTTCGCCGTCTGGCGGGTGGCCGGCGAGGCCGCCGACTATCAGGGCCGCTTCTCCGTCGCCGCGGCTGGCGATGTGGATGCGGCCAGCGGAACCGACGGCGTGGCCGCCCTGGGCGGGCCTGTTGGCCCCTATGCCGAGGGCCTGATCGTCGTGCAGGATGACGCCGACACCGAAGGCGCCTCCAGCGAAGTCCGTCGGGAGCGTCAGAACTTCAAACTGGTGGACTGGCGGGCGGTGAAGTCGGCCCTGGAAATCAACCTCACGGCGCCTTAGGCCTTTGATCCAAATGGGCGCTGCGACGCGCTCCGCCGGCGAGCTAGGGCCGGCGAGCTAGGAGAGACATGATGAAGACGCTTATGGGCCTCTGCGCCGCCCTCGCCCTGCTGGGCGGCGCCGGCAACGCGCATGCGGCGCGGGACTATGTGTGGGCGGCCGGCTCCTCGACCGTCTTCCCCTTCGCCACCCGCGTGGCCGAGAACTACGCCCGCAAGACCGGCATGAAGGCCCCCAATGTGGAATCCCTGGGGACCGGCGGCGGCATCAAGCTGTTCTGCAGCGGGGTCGGCGACAACTTCCCCGACATCGCCAACGCCTCGCGGCCGATGACCCAGCAGGAATACGACACCTGCGCCGCCAATGGCGTCAATGACATCGTCGAGCTGAAGGTGGGCTATGACGGCATCGTCATCGCCGCCGACCGCGGCGCGCCGGACTACCAGTTCCGCCTGCCCCACCTCTATCTGGCGCTGGGCGCCAATGTGCTGCGCGGCGGCGAGTTCGTGCCCAACCCCTATACGAACTGGAACCAGATCGGCCCGGGCCTGCCCGACAACCGCATCCTGGTCTATGGCCCGCCGCCAACCTCGGGCACCCGGGACGCCTTCGTGGAACTGGGCATTGAAGCCTCGGCCCTGACCTATCCCACCGCCCGGGCCCTGCGTGAGCGTGACTCCGACGAGTTCAAGCAGATGACCCACCCCCTGCGCCGCGAGGGCTGGATCGACTCCGGCGAAAACGACAACGCCATCGTCCAGACCCTGACCAAGACCCCGGGCTCCCTGGGCGTGTTCGGCTATTCCTTCCTGGAAGAGAACGGCGACAAGGTGAAGGCCATGTCGATCGACGGTGTCGCGCCACAGTGGCCACCATCGCCCAGGGGACCTATCCCCTGTCCCGCTCCATCTTCATCTATGTGAAGAAGGCCCATGTGGGCGTGACCCTTGGCTTGCAGGAATTCGTCAACGAGTTCACCTCCGACGCGGCGACCGGGCGCGGCGGCTATCTGCAGAGCCGCGGCCTGATCCCGCTGCTGCCGCCCGAGCATGAGGCCGCCAAGGCGACCGCCAGCGCCATGACCGCCATGAGCCGGCCCGACTAAGACTGATCGGCGGGGCGCAGGCCCCGCCGGCCCCGCCATGCCCTTGCAACCGGACCTGAGCTGGCTGATCGCCGCCGTGGCGCTCGGGCCGTTCATCGGCAGTTTTCTCGGCCTGATGAGTCTCCGACTGCCCGAGGGGCGGCCGGTCGGCCTCGCCCGCTCGGCCTGTGCGTCCTGCGCGCGGCCATTGGGACCGATCGACCTGGTCCCGGTGCTGTCCTTCGTGGCGCTCAGAGGGCGATGCCGCACCTGCGGCGCCCGGATTTCGCCCCGCTATCTGGTCCTGGAGCTGGCCTGCCCGGCGCTGGCCCTATGGGCGGCGTTGGCTCATCCGTCTGCGGAGGGGTTCCTTGGCGCCCTGCTCGCCTGGCAGCTCCTGCTGCTGGCCCTCCTGGATGCCGAGCACTTCTGGCTGCCGCGGATGTTGACCCTGCCCCTCATCGTCTCGGGCCTGGCGGTCGCCGCCGCCCAGGGCGTGCTGGGAAGCCATCTGCTGGGCGCGACCCTGGGCTTCGCCGGCCTCAGCCTGCTGGCCCTGGCCTATCGCAGGCTCCGCGGACGAGAAGGCCTGGGCGGCGGCGACGCCTATCTCCTGGCCGGCGGCGGCGCCTGGTGCGGCGCCATCGCCCTGCCCAGCATCCTGCTGATCGCTGCGGCGTCCGGCCTCGCCTTCGCCCTGGTCCTGCGCTGGCGTGGCAAGACCCTGGCCGCCGACCAGCCCATGCCGTTCGGCGTGTTCCTCGCCGTCGGAGTCTGGCTGACCTGGCTCTATGGCCCCCTAGGGCTGGCCTAGCCGCCCCACCAGGCGGCGTTGATAGCCGTTCAGGGTGCGCTCGTAACCGGCCATCCCCAGGGCGGCCTCCACATCGGGGCGGGTGGTCCGGAGGGCCATGTCCATCTGATAGCCGCCATCCGCAGCGCGGAAGAGCACACGTCTGCACTCCAGTCACGTCGTAGACTCGCCTGCCGTC
>CALEOQ010000488.1 GCA_937910255.1 uncultured Caulobacteraceae bacterium
GAGCGCCGGCTACGTGGTGTTCGTTGTCCTGCTCTGTCTGCTCCGTTTTTTTTTTTTCAAGCAGAAGACGGCATACGAGCTTCCGACGTGACTGGAGTTCAGACGTGTGCTCTTCCGATCTGGGGTCGGCCTCGCCGGCGGCGCGCTCCGGCGGCGGCGGCTCGCGGACCTGGTCGCGCAGGCTGGTGCGCAGGGCGCGGAAATCCACCATCTCGGCCAGGCCCGCCACGTCCTGGTCCCGCGCATTGGCCTTCAGGGCGCGATAGGCGAACCAGGGCGCCGCAGCGAAGGCGAGCCCGAACAGGACCAGGCAAACCAGGAAGATCTTGAAGAGCTGACGTCTGACCATGGGCCGGTCGGGTCCCCTCGGCCAAGCTTTGCAGATTGTGGCTCAGCCTTAACACGGTGATCGCCCCGCCGCCATTTCCCTCGCCCCGCAGGATGTGCGGAGCCCGGACGAGGCGCTGGGGCCTTGGCCCCTTACCGGCGCGCCGCAGCGAGCAGGTTGGGTTCGGTGCTGACCTTGGGAGAGTCAGCTCTGCGGACAGCGCGACTGTGCCGGTGCCGCCGCTCGGACCGAATCTGGCGTTCAACCGGAACGCGTCCGCCGGCTCGGGTTCACAGCCGCCCATAGGCGCGCAGGGTTCGGACCGCACGCACGGTCATCATGCCCCGCCACTCGGCGACGGCGGCCGAGCCGGGGGGCGTCCAGTTGATGGCCCATCCGCCATCTTCCTGCTGCGTCTGCTCCAGGTGTGAAAGCGCAGCATGAACCAGCGCGGGGTCCAACCACTGGGTCACCCAAGCTCCTGGCGTTCGGGCGTAGAACAGCGCGTCCAATCCGTACTCCGAGACGGATGGGTCAGCCTTGAACATGCGGGTCTTGGGAAGCTGGCGCACGAGGCGCTCGGCGCGCGCCTCGGCGCGCCGACGATCCGGTGCGTGTTCCAGGAAGACCAGCGCCTCGCTCACGTCGTGAGCGCCGTCAAGCGACCCGAGACTGCCCCAGCAGAAGTCCTCGAGGCGGTCGAGAACCGGGTGTCGGACGCCCGCCTTCATCAGCAGTCCGGCGATGCCTCCGTTCGGATTGATCCCTGGTGTCGGCGAGTTGTTGGCCCAGTGTGGCGCGAAGTCGGCATCCCGGAAGGAGTCGAGGAGGATCGGCGCGCCACCTTCCGGTCTGAGCACCCCGGCCAGCCAATCGCACGCCCGCCGCACTTGATCTCCGTCGAACCTGCCAGCGCCATCCATGTATTCTAGGGCGAGTTCCAAATAGAGCGGCTGGCTTGAACGCGTACGGGTGTCAGGCTCCAGCGCATTGCCAAAGCCTCCGTCGCTATTTTGATAGGCCCCCAGGGCCTGGATAATGGAAGCCGCGCTCCCTTCGCCAAGGGAAGCCTCGAACGCCAACCGGTCGAGGAGCCGCGCTTCGCGGTGAACAAACCGCCGCGCCGCCGCAAGGTCCGCCATCCGCACCTCCTGCCGTGAGCTTTGAGCCGACCGATTCGGTATCCTATTGCCCGTCCTTGAACCATGGGGCGGCAACGCTCGCGGGGCTCCAGCAAGGCTCAAGCACCGCCGCCAGGCTCTCGGCCCACGCTGCAGGAGAATCCTCTGCGATCCAGCCGCGATAGCTCGCCCTTCTTGCGTACTGGCGGAGTTCAACCTCGATGATGTCAGCGTGAAGGATGATTTCTACATAGCCCGCATCGGAGTCTGGCTCGGCGACGGCTTCCGGAACCCACACCGCCTCGCTTGATCGCTTCAGAGCGTCCATTGCGCCCGGGCAGGTCCTCAGATCCGCCTCGACCCACTCCGGGTTGATCTCGGTCAGGGCGGTCCGGATTTGGTCAAAGGACGTCGCGCCTTTCGCCACGATCTCGCCGATCAGATACGAGCCGCGCTGACGAGGTCTGGTGAGGTCGGCGCGTGCGGGCGCCCTGACCATGCGCGCCCGGAGGCGAGAGGTGCAGCTGTCCTGCTCAACATCCTCTTGGTCGACGCATCCTTTCGCCACAGCGATGGCGTAGACCGGCCAACCATAGTCGTCGCCTGTGTAGGTGATCTTGATGATTGAGCTGTCGGCGACGTAACGCGAGGGGAAGTACAGGGCCGGATCGAAGGCCATTTCGCGGACGGTTGCGCGTGTTTCGGAGACAGACGCTGTTTGGCCATGGGCGTCTTGCCCCCAGCTCCCGAAAAGGAGCACGCACAAGGTCAGGCCAAGCAAGAGCCGCATAGGGCGAGCCTGCCACCCAGCCGCAACGGGGCAATGGAGGGGCAGCAAGCGTATGACGTTTCTGGCAAGGCGGTGCGCAAGCAATGTCCGCAGTTCGGCTCTGAGCCGATGACAGCTCCTGGCGCGTTCTAGCCCGCTCGAACTCAAGGAGCGCATCGTCCTGTTGACGTCACCTTGTCCGCTCCGGCGGCCTGCGGCGGCGGCGCCAAGCGCTTGCTGCCAAAGGGACCACTGCAATGAATGGGGTCATTCTGCCGGTACGAACTAGAAGGCGCTCCTCTTGAGATAGGAAAATAGTCTCTGGCACGAATAGAGACGCCCGCGCGGGGCTTCTGCGACTTGCTTCTGGGGCGTCGACGCCCCTTGTTGACGCATAGAGATCTGCTGAGGCGAAAGCGACGAAGACACAACCCAGCGTGACACCGGTCTCGATGAAAGGGCGTTTCATGTCCGCCTCGCCAAGTGGTGGAAGCGACACAACCTGACATGGAGACGCCGCAGGACGCAAGCGGCGCTGGCGGTGCAGCCATGTCCACTTCCCGCCCTGACCTCAATGTCTTGAGCTGGCGCCGAACGGACATCACTGGACATTGCGATACGTCGGGGCGGCGCGCCGGGGCCGCCTTAAACCGTCCGCGCCAGGCTTATGGCGGGGTCGGGTCCATTGTCCTTCGAACGATAGCCGCCTCACGGAGCCTAAGCTTGGCCTATGCGTTTGAGACGCCATGGGGGCCCGCCTACACAAGCTTGCGCACGATCTGCGGACGACCTTCTGGGTCGTGCCCTCGGTGCTGGTCGCGCTCGGAACGGCGGCGGCGTTTGGCGCGGTGGCGGCCGAGGGCGCCGACTGGATCCCTGGACCGCTCAAGTCCTTGCTCTACGAAGGCGGCGAGAGCGGCGCCCGCACCCTGCTGGGCGCCATCGCCACCTCGACCATCGGGGTCACCGGCACGCTGTTTTCCATCACCATTGCGGCCCTGACCCTGGCGTCGAGCCAGATGGGGCCACGGCTGCTGGACAACTTCACCCGTGACCGGGGCAATCAGGTGGTGCTGGGGGTCTTTCTGGGGACCTTCGCCTATTGCCTGGTGGTCCTGCGCCAGGTTCGCGGCGGCGAAGACGACCTGTTCGTGCCGCGCCTGGCCCTGGCCGGGGCCATGGCCCTGGCGGCGTTCTGCGTGGCCCTGCTGGTCTATTACGTTCACCACATGTCGACGCGGATCAATATCGACACCGTGATCGACCTGGTTCGCCGCGAGCTGTTCGCCGCCCTCGACAGCCTGACGCTTGGCGAACCCGAGCCCAATACCCTGGAGCCAGGGGACATTGACCTTGACTGGTCGAGCGCTCGGCCGCTCACCGATCGCCGCAACGGCTATCTCCAGGAGCTCGATGTGGAATCGCTCGCCGACTGGGCGCAGGAGGCCGGGGCGCGGGTCCGCCTGCTGGTGCGGCCTGGCGATTTCGTCGTCGCCGGCGGCTGCGTCGCCCTGGTTCATCCCGCCGGGACACAGGGGGCGGAAGAGGCTGTGGCGCGAGCCACCGCCCTGGGCGCCAAGCGCACCTCCGGCAGCGATCTGGAATATAGCGTGCGCCAGCTGGTGGAGGTGGCCGTCCGGGCGCTATCGCCGGGGATCAATGACCCCATGACGGCCATCGCCGTTCTCGACCAACTGGGGTCGGCCCTTTGCAGGGTGGTTCCCCGGAGCTTTCCCACGGGGGTGACGATCCGGGATGGGCGCGTGGTGCTGCTCCGGCCGGTCAGCGACTATGCCGGCCTGGTCGATGTCTGCTTCGACATGATCCGCCAGAACGGGGCAGGCTCGCCCAGCGTGGCCATCCGGTTGCTGGAGATCCTGGCCCTGGTGGCCGAGCAGGAGCGCGATCCGCATCGGCTGGCGGTGCTTCGCATCCACGCCGACAAGGTCGTTTCGGACGCCCGAAAGGCCGTGAAGATCGGAAGAGCGTCGGGTAGGGAAAGAGGGGAGATCTCGGTGGTCGCCGTGACATTAAAAAAAAAAAAACACGGATCGCAGACACGCACAGC
>CALEOQ010000489.1 GCA_937910255.1 uncultured Caulobacteraceae bacterium
GGGGTGGGGCGGCGGCTTGGGGGGGTGGTGTGGTTGGCCAGGGGTTAATGGCGCTGTTGGTGGGTGAAGCCGCCGCTGGACTTGTCCGAGATGTAGCTGTTGGCGTAGCTCGGCGACCACCAGTACTCCCGGTCCGGCTCGTCCGGTGCGAAATAGGGCACGAAATAGCTGTCGACATTGGACGCATAGGGGGCGGTGTCCTGCACGTCGAACGGCTGGCGCCGGCTCTCGACGCAGCCCCCCCAGACCTGTCCGCCCTTCATCGATTTCAGGACGGCGAAGCGGTCGGTGTTGCTGGCGTTGAAGATATCGACGCCCTTGGCGTTATGACCCCGGGCGCGGCTGTCCAGCCAGTTGGGAATGCCGGGACCCGTGCGGGTCGAGGTGTTGTAACTCTTGACGCTGACATTTTCCGCCACGCGGACGGCGCTGGAGAACGGCACCAGGGAGATCTGGATCGGGTCTTCGGCCGTGCTGCGCGAGCCGGCGGCCTCGAGCTTGTCCACCAGATCCTTGGCGGCGGTCTTCAGGGTCGAGAGCTTGGTCCCCGACATCGAGCCGGTGTTGTCGAGCACCAGGGCCACTTCCAGCCGGTCCATGGCCCGCAGAACCTCGGCCCCGGCCGTGACATTGCTATGCTCGAAAAAGCCCGCAGACACGGCCATGGGGGTCATCTCCGCTGAGCCCACCACCTTGGGGCCGTCGAGCACGAAGCTGGAGGTGATCAGGGCCGAGCCTGGGAAGGACGACAGGTTGGCCTGCAGCGCCCGCTGGCCGATCTCGTTGATCTCCTTCTGGGTCTGGGCCGAGGAGCGCGCCGCATAGAGGGCTGCGGCGTCCAGCGCGTCCTGCAGCTTCTGCTTCTGGTTGGCGGCGATATAGAGGTCGAAGACACCAAGGGTCAGGGGCGCCAGCAGAACCAGCGCCACGGCGAAGATGATCGCCGCAGCCCCGCTCTCGTCGCGGGCTCCGGATTTCAGGCGGGCGGTCAGGCCCTTGAGGATAGAGGTTCGCACGTCTGCGCCCCGCTCGGTTCTCTAGTGGGTGTCGAGCAGGCATGATGGCGCGTCAGGGTAAACGAACCCTCCGCACAAGACGGTAAACGAAAGACGACCGCCCAGGCCCTGCGGCCCGGCGGCGGACGCCCTCAGGAGATGGGCGGCGGGGTCCTCACCAACCGCACTGTTCGCCCCGGTTCTGCTCGGTCAGCCAGGTGTTCAGCGGCGCGAAATAGGCCGCCACGGCGCTGGCGTCGGTCTGGCGCTGGCCGGTGAAGGCTTCCAGCGCGTCCGGCCAGGGCTTGGACTGACCCATCTCCATCATCGCGTTGAACCTCGCCCCCATCTCGGCCTGATCATAGACCGAGCAGCGGTGCAGCGGCCCCTGCCAGCCGGCCTGGGCGCAGGCCGCCTGGTGGAACTGGAACTGATAGATGTGGGCCAGGAAGTAGCGCATGTACGGGGTGTTGCCGGGGATGTGGTACTTGGCCCCCGGATCGAAGGCGTCGGCCGGCCGCGAGCCGGGCGGCGTGATCCCCTGGTACTGGGTCCGCAGCGCCCACCAGGCGTCATTGTAGGTTTCCGGCGTGACCTCGCCCGAGAACACCTGCCAGCGCCACTTGTCGACCATCAGGCCAAACGGCAGGAAGGCGATCTTGTCCAGGGCGGTCTTGAGCAGGAACGGGATATCCTCCGCCTCGCCCGGCGCAGTCTCCAGCAGGCCGATCTGCTGCAGATAGGTCGGCGTCAGGGCGGACAGCGCGGCGAAATCGCCGATCGCCTCGTGGAAACCGTCATTGGCCCCGCCCTTGAACAGGTAGGGCTGATCGGCATAGGCCCGCTGGTAATAATTATGGCCTAGCTCATGGTGAACGGTGAAGAAGTCCTCCCCATTCACCCGGGTGCACATCTTGATCCGGATGTCGTCCTCGCCATCCAGGTTCCAGGCCGAGGCGTGACACACCACCTCTCGGTCCTCCGGCCGGGTGATCATCGACCGCGCCCAGAAGGTCTGCGGCAGAGGCGCCAGACCCAGGGACGAGTAGAAGGCCTCGCCGGTCTTGACCATCTGCGTCGGATCGTAGCCCGCCTTCACCAGCAGCGCGTCGAGGTCGTAGCTGGAGGTGACATCGGCCGGGGCGACCACGTCATAGATATTGCCCCAGCTCTGGGCCCACATATTGCCAGTCAGGTCGGCGCGGATCGGGCCGGTGCGAGGCTGGACGGCGTCGCCATAGCGATCGTTCAGCCGAGCGCGCACATAGCAGTGCAGGTTTTTGTAGAAGGGCTCGACCTGGCTCCAGAGGCGATCGGCCTCGCCGGCGAAGGCGTCGGGATCCATATCGTACTTGTCGCGCCACAGGGCGCCGGCGTCCTTGTAACCCAGGCCCTCCGACCCCTCATTGGCCAGGGCCACCAGCTGCGCATAGTCGTCCCGCATGGGTGGCGACACGGTGCGCCAGCCCTCCCAGACCGTCTTCAGCTCGGCCGGATCGCGGGACTCCCGCATGATCTCCTCGGCGTCGTTGAGGGTGATGGGCGAACCCTTGTAGCTGAACTTGCCGGTGGAGTAGGTGGAGTCCAGCCGCGACTCCAGACGGGCCAGTTCAGCCGCCGCGCCAGCCCGATCCGGGGCCGGCAGGGTGAGGTAGAGCTTGAGCAGCTTCAGCTTGCGCTCGGTGACCGGATCGACCTCGACCCCATCATAGCGTGCCGCCTGCATGGCCAGCTGGGTGGCCAGCTCCTTTTCCTCGCCCACCGCCTTGGCTTCCAGCCACTGCGTGTCCTCGGTGATGTAGGTGGCCCGCACCCAGGCGGACTTGGCCACATAGAGGCTGAGCGCCTCCAGCTGGGCCTCGGCCTCTTCGATGAAGGCCTTGGCCTGGGCCGGCGTGGGTTTCTGAGTCGAGGGCTGAGCCTGGGCCACGCCGAGCGCGCCGAGCCCGATCAGGGCGACCGCCGTAGCGGTCAGCAGTTGGGTTTTCATGCGAAGGGACTTCCTTGCCACGGGCGCGACGCGGCGCGCTGATTGACGCCGATGCAAGCCCTGGCCGGCGGCGACGTCAAGCCGCCGGCGCCCCGCGGGCCTTCGTGCGTTTGAAGAAGGCCCATTCCCCGACCAAGGAGACCGTCATGTCCGAACAGGCATCCCCCCAGGCCCTCGCCAAGCTGGGCTCTGACCTCATCCTGGAACAGGCCCTTGTGGACGGCCGCTGGGTGTCCGGCTCCGGCGAGCCCATCGCTGTGGAGGATCCGTCCGAAGAAGCGCGGCTGGGCTCCGTGCCCAGCCTGTCCGGCGACGAGGTCGATGCGGCGATCGAGGCCGCCGCCCGCGCCTTTCCCGACTGGGCCGGCCGCAAGGGCAAGGTGCGGGGCGAAATCCTCAGCCGCTGGGCCGATCTCGTCACCGCCCATGAGGACGGCCTCGCCGCCCTGATCTCGCTGGAGAACGGCAAGCCCTGGAAGGAGGCCCTGGGCGAGGTTCGCTACGCCAATTCCTTCATCACCTGGTTCGCCGGCATGGCCGAGCGCCTGGATGGCCGCGCCGTCGAGAGCGCCAAGGACGAGGACCTGATCCTGGCCTTCCGCGAACCCGTGGGGCCGGTGGCGGCGATCACGCCCTGGAACTTTCCCGCCGCCATGATCACCCGCAAGGTGGCCGCCGCCTTCTGCGCCGGTTGCACCGTGGTGCTGAAGCCGGCCTCGGCCACCCCGTTTACGGCGCTCGCCCTGGGCAGGCTCGCGCTGGAGGCCGGCGTTCCCGAGGGCGTCTTCTCGGTGGTCACCGGCGCCAATAGCGAGGTGGGCGCGCGACTGACGGGATCGAAGCTGATCCGCAAGCTGTCCTTCACCGGCTCCACCGAGGTCGGCCGTCAGCTCGCCGCCGACTGCGCGCCGACCCTGAAACGCCTGTCCATGGAGCTGGGCGGGGCCGCGCCGCTCATCGTCTTTGAGGACGCCGACCTGGACGCCGCCGTCGAGGGGGCCGTCGCCGCCAAGTTCCGCGCGGCGGGCCAGACCTGCGTCTGCCCCAATCGCCTCTATGTGCATCAGGCGCTGCAGGAGGCCTTCCTGGAACGCCTCACCGCCCGGGTCGCCGGCCTGAAGGTGGGCAAGCCATTTGAGGAGGGCGTCGAGATCGGCCCGCTGATCAGCGCCAAGGGAAGATCGGAAGAGCGTCGGGTAGGGGAAGAGTGTAGATCCCGGCGGTCGCCGTACCATTAAAAAACAAAAAAAAAAAACAACATCCCCCCCTTCCCCGCCGCCCACCCCCCACCGCGCCC
>CALEOQ010000490.1 GCA_937910255.1 uncultured Caulobacteraceae bacterium
GGGCGGCATCCGAGATTACGACGTGACTGGAGTTCAGACGTGTGCTCTTCCGATCTGGCCGCCCAATCGATCCTGATCACCGACGACACGGCCTTCGCCGCCGCGGTCGAGGCGCAGGTCGAAGCGCAGATCGCCACCCTGAGCACCGGCGCGGTGGCCGAGGCGTCCTGGCGCGACCACGGGGCGGTGATTATCGCCCCCCTGGACCAGACGCCGGCCCTGGTCGACCGCCTGGCGCCCGAGCACGTGGAGTTCGCCGTCGTCGATCCCGACGCCCTGGCCGCCCAGGTCCGCCACGCCGGGGCGATGTTCCTGGGGCGGCATGCGCCCGAGGCCATTGGCGACTATGTGGCGGGATCGAACCATGTGCTGCCCACCAGCCGGGCGGCGCGATTCTCCTCCGGCCTTTCCATCTACGACTTCATCAAGCGCACCTCTTTTGTGAAGTGCGACGCGGCGGCCTTCCAGGCCCTGGGCCCGGCCACGGTCGCCCTGGCCGAGGCCGAGGGGCTGCCGGCCCATGCCCGCTCGGCCGCCCTGCGGCTGGGGCAGGGCGCAGGGCTCAAAGGCTGAACGAAACCTGTCGATCGGCCTCGGGCGAGCGTTCAGCAAGCCGCCCCTAGGGTCAGTCTCGTAGGGTCCCTTGCGGCCCGGCGAACTCGATCTGATGGAGGCAAGTCATGCCGAACAAGAGTGTTTCCAAACTGGCCTCGGGTGCGGCCGCCACTGCGATGATGAGCGCCCTGTTCCTGGCCGCTGCGGCGCCCGCCGCTCAGGCCCAGAACTTTGGCGGCGTGCTCGGCTGCAACGCCAGCGGCGGCAAGCAGGAGGGCGGCGCCCTGATCGGCGCCCTGCTGGGGGCTGCGGCCGGCTCCAACCTGGCCAAGAACGACCGCGGCACGGGCACGGCCCTGGGCGCCGTCGTCGGAGCCGCCGCCGGTTCGGCGATCGGCTGCAAGCTGCAGCACGATGACCAGGACCGCCGCTACGGCCAAGGCCAGGGCTACGCCTACAACCAGCCCGCCACCTACACCCACGACGGCTATCGCCTCGACCGGAACCTGGCCCCGGCGAGCTACAGCCGGGGCGGCGGCGCCATGGTCGCCCGCTCGACGGTGAACCTGCGCGCCGCGCCGACCACCAACAGCCCCCGGGTCGGCCAGCTGGGCGCCGGCCAGCGCTTCGAAGCCCTGGCCCGGGTGCGGGGCAGCGACTGGGTCCTGGTGGGCCAGAACGGCGTCGGCGTGGGCTATGTCCACGGCGCCTATGTCCAGCCCGAAGGCTATCGCCACGCCAACTATCGCTACTAGAGGGCGCTCCGAGAGGTGCGAAGATCCCCCGTCGCGTCGGCGGCGGGGGATTTTTCTGAATTGCATGGCCCCTGCGCCCGCATGGCGGGATGACGTTGGGGGGCAGATTGCACTAAAGCTGACGCCTAGAGCATGGTGCGATCAGACGGACCGCCTGATCGTTGAATCCTGCTCTGGATTTTAGAGTTTGAGCGCGTTTCGACCGTAAGACCGGGCGCCACGTTTACGGAACGCGCTCCAGCACTTCGCCAGAGCCTCATGGCTGACGACGACCAGAAGAACCACCGGCTGCAGAGCGTCGAGATCGACCAGGACTCCCTGGGCGCGATTTCGCGCGACCAGGAGCAGGAGCGGCAGATCGCGATCTTCGATCTGCTGGAGTCCAACCACTTTGCGCCCGACGGGGCGGAGGCGGGGCCCTACGACCTGCACATGGGGCTGATGGAGAACCGGCTGGTGCTGGACGTCCGTGGCCCGGCCTATGAGAAGCGCCACATCCTGTCGCTCTCGCCCTTCCGGATGCTGATCAAAGACTATTTCATGATCTGCGAGAGCTATTACCAGGCCATCCGCAACGCCACGCCGGCCCAGATCGAGGCCTTGGACATGGGCCGCCGCGGCCTGCACAACGAAGCCTCCGAACTGTTGCGGACAAGGCTGGCGGGCAAGATCGAGACCGACCTCGACACCGCCCGGCGGCTGTTCACCCTGATCTGCGCCCTGCATCACCGGAACTGAGGGGCCAATGGGTTCGGGGTCTCGTCCGCCGCTGCCCGGCGCCATTCTGTTCGCCTGCAACTTCAATCGCGTGCGCTCGCCCATGGCCGAGGCGGTGGCCAAGCAGATTCTCGGCGACCGGGTCTATGTGGACTCCTGTGGGCTCAAGCCCGATGTCGACGCCGAGGGGGCCGACCCCTTTGTCCAGGCGGTAATGGCCGAGCAGGGCTTTGACCTTGAGGGGCACCGGCCCAAGACCTTCGACGATCTGACCGACGATTCCTTCGATCTGGTGATCTCGCTGACGCCGGAGGCGCAGCACCGCGCCGTCGAACTGACCCGTCATCGGGCCGCCGAGATCGAGTATTGGCCGACGCATGACCCGACCCTGGCCGGCGGCTCGCGGGAGAATCGGCTGGCGGCCTATCGCGAGGTCCGTGACGCCCTGGCCCAGAGGATCCGGGAACGGTTCGGCGAGGGCGACGAGGGCGAGTGACGCGCCGGGCTCTACCGGGGCGTCCACAACCTGGGTTATGATCACCCGTTGACGGCTCGCGGCCCGATTCCAGGCGCGTTCCGTTCGCTTAGGTGAGCGCCCATGGAGCCGGCATGGCTAAGGAAGAGCTGTTGGAGTTCCCCGGCGTGGTCAGCGAAGTGCTGCCCAACGCCATGTTTCGCGTAAGGCTCGAAAATGAGCATGAAATCGTCGCCCACACCGCCGGCAAGATGCGCAAGAACCGCATTCGCGTGGCGGTCGGCGACAAGGTGCTGGTGGAAATGACCCCCTACGATCTGACCAAGGGCCGCATCACCTTTCGCGTCCGCTAGGCGTGGCCATTCCGACCCCGCCTACCGCCCCCCGTCTCGTCCTGGCTTCGGCCAGCCCGCGCCGCCTGGACCTGCTTGCCCAGATCGGCGTGACGCCAGACCTTGTGGCCGCCTCAGACATCGACGAGGCGCCGTTGCGGGGCGAGACGCCTCGGCTGCTGGCCCTGCGGCTGGCCGCCGCCAAGGCCGCCGCCGTCAAGGCCTTTCACCCCGAGGCCTATGTGATGGCCGCCGACACGGTGGTGGCCGTCGGCCGGCGGGTTCTGCCCAAGGCGCAGAACGAGGCGGAGGTGGCCGCCTGCCTGGACCTGCTCTCGGGCCGGACGCACCGGGTCTATACGGCGGTGGCGGTCCACGGACCCGATGACCGAACCGCCGAGCGACTGGTGGAAACCCGGGTGACCTTCAAGCGTCTCGCGCCCCGTGAGGTCGCCGCCTATCTCCAGAGCCAGGAGGGGATCGGCAAGGCCGGAGGCTATGGAATTCAGGGCCGGGCCGGCGGGTTCGTCCTGCGGCTGCAGGGCTCCTATCCCGCCGTGGTCGGCCTGCCCCTCTATGAAACCCTTTGTCTGTTGCAGGGTCTGGGCTATCCCGCGGCATGAGCCGACGGACCTACTTCATCGATGAGGGCCTTGGGGAGACCCGGGGCGGCGTGCTTCTGGACGATCGCCCCGAGCGGCTGCTGATCCAGCGGGACGACGATTCCCAGCGCCTGGCCCTGGGCGCCCGGCTGCGCGCCCGCGTGCGGCATGTGGAGCCGGCGCTCGCCATGGCCTTCCTCGACCTGGGGGAGGGGGCCGAGGCCAGCCTCTCGTTCAAGCCCGACTCCCGCCCGCGGCAGGGCGAAGCCCTCGAAATCGAAATCCGCACCGAGGCGCGGGTGGGGAAACTGGCGACGGCGCGCCTCATCGGCCCGGCCCAGGGCGATCCTGCGCTGTTGTCGCCCGCCCCGAGCCTGATCGACCAGCTGCGCGACATGGCCCGGGACGGCGAGCTGATCACCGGCAAGGCCGCCCGCCAGATCGCCGACGAGGCCGAAGCCGAGGCCCTGGAGATTCTGCATCCGCTCCCGGGCGGCGGCAGCATCGCCATTGAGCCCACCCGCGCGCTGACGGCGATCGATGTCGATGTGGGCGAGCGTAAGGGCGCCGAGGCCAAACGGGTCACCCGCCAGGCCAACCTGGCCGCCCTGGGGGTGGCCGCCCGCGTCCTCCGCCTGAAGGGGCTGGGGGGGCTGGTGGTGTTCGACATGGCGGGCCGGGGCCACGATGGCGCGGCCCTGATGGCTGCGGCGCGGGCCGCCTTCAATCCCGACAATCCCGGCGTGTCCATAGATCGGCAGCGCGTCGGGGAGGGGAAGAGGGTCGAACACGGTGGGCGCCGGGCCATGTCAAGAAAAAAAGACAGCGCCCCGCACTCCC
>CALEOQ010000491.1 GCA_937910255.1 uncultured Caulobacteraceae bacterium
AGCTCTACGCCTTCAACCGAGCGCCTGGGATCAAGTTCTTCGACCGCAACGGCGACCTCATCGCCTCCCGCGGGCCACGCTATGGCGACCGGGTGCGGCTGAGCGCCCTGCCCGACTATGTGCCCCTGGCCTTCCTGGCGGCGGAGGACCACCGCTTCTACCAGCACGGTCCCATCGACCTGCAGGCCATCGCCCGGGCCAGCTATGTGAACTGGAAGGCCGGCGGCGTGGTCCAGGGGGGGTCGACCCTCTCGCAGCAGATCGCCAAGAGCCTGTTCCTCACCCCGGACCAGACCTTCCGCCGCAAGATCCAGGAGGCGGCGCTCGCCTGGCGGCTGGAGCGGATGCTGACCAAGGACGAGGTGCTGGAGCTCTACCTCAACCGCATCTATTTCGGGGCCAACACCTTTGGCGTGGACGGCGCGGCGCGGACCTATTTCGGCAAGCCGGCGAGCCAGCTGACCCTGGCGGAGTCCGCCCTGCTGGCGGCCCTGCCCAAGGCGCCGTCGCGCCTGGCCCTGACCAACGACATGCAAGCAGCCCTGCAAAGGTCCCGGTGGGTGCTGCAGCGGATGCACGACACCGGCTGGATCAGCCGCGGGGAGATGGAGGCCGCCCAGGCGCAGACGCCGCAACTGGCCACCACGGCCACGTCCGACGAGGGCTCCTACGGCTATCTGCTGGACCACGCCACCAACGAGGTGTTGCGCCAGATCGGCCCCAATTCGCCCGACCTCCTGGTGCGCCTGTCGATCGATCCGGCGCTGCAGGTCGAGGCCGCCGCCATCCTGAACCAGGTGATGGCCACCGACGGCGCCCAGGCCGGCGCCGGCCAGGCGGCCCTGGTCACGCTTGGCCCAGACGGTTCGGTTCGGGCCATGGTCGGCGGGGTGGACTATGGCGCCAGCGTCTTCAACCGGGCGACCCAGGCCAGGCGTCAGCCCGGCTCGACCTTCAAGCCCTTCGTCTATGCCGCGGCCCTGGAAAAGGGCGTCCTGCCCAGCGATGTGCGGGTCGATGGCCCGGTGCGGTTCGGCGACTGGCGCCCCGGAAATTACGGCGGCGGCTATCGCGGCCCGGTGACGGTGGAGACGGCGCTGGCGCGGTCCATCAACACGGTCGCGGTCAAGCTGGGCGCCGAGGCTGGCGGCCCGGCCCTTGGGGACATTTCCCGTCGGTTCGGCTTCACCACCATCCCGGCCAATCCCAGTCTTGCGGTGACGCTCGGATCCTACGAGGTGAGCCTCATCGAGCTGACCAGCGCCTTCCAGGTCTTTCAGCAGGCCGGCGGCCGCGTGACGCCCTCGATCATCGAGGAGATCCGCACCGTCGATGGCGACAGCATCTTCCTGCGCGCGCCGTCCGGCCCCATGCCGGCCATCGATCTCACCTATGCGAGCATGATGGTGAAGATGATGAAGCGCGTCCTCACCGCCGGCACCGGGACACGCGCGGCCTTCGACTGGCCGGCGGCCGGCAAGACCGGCACCAGCCAGAACTGGCGGGCCGCCTGGTTCGTCGGCTTCACCGACGAATACGTCACCGGCGTCTGGGTCGGGAACGACGACGAAGACCGGAAGAGCGGCGTGTAGGGACAGAGTGTAGATCTCGGTGGTCGCCGTCTCATTACAAAAAAAAAAACAGCCCGAACGCACCGACC
>CALEOQ010000492.1 GCA_937910255.1 uncultured Caulobacteraceae bacterium
TTTCAAGCAGAAGGCGGCATACGATGTTACGACGTGACTGGAGTTCAGACGTGTGCGCTTCCGATCTCGCCAGCGGAGCTGGCGGTGGTGGCAGAGGCGTTCGCGGACGATATGGCCGCGACCAACATGTTCGCCGACGCGCGCGCACGGGTCGAAGCGGATCGCGCGGCGGGGTGGGAACCGGTGCTGGCGACCGCGAGTCACGGCTATTATGCCACGGCAATTGCCGCGCGGCTGGACATCAACACAGTGATTGCCACCGCGGCGCGCCCCGCTCATTCCATTTCTGTGTGACAGTTTTCGCAGCGGACGGCGGAAAAAAACGGTGAGGATTCCCCTAACCGCCTCGTCCTGCCCAGTGACGCCCCAAGCTAGAATTGGGGCCAAACGGGGGATTATCTGGATGAAATTCTGCAAAGCGCCGCTGCTGTGCGCAGCCTCGACCCTGGCCGTCAGCTGGGCCGCCGCCGCCCAGGCCCAGGACCTGGAGACCGCCGCCGCGCCGATCGAAATCGGCGAGGTGATCGTCACCGGCTCCCGCATCGTGCGGAAGGACTATGTGGCCGAAAGCCCCATCGTGACCCTGGAGCGCGGCGTTCTGGACGCGGCGGGGCCGGTTTCGCTGGACATGACGCTGAACCAGCTGCCGCAGTTCGCGGCCAATGCCGGCGCCAACTCCACCAGCCAGGCCCGCGGCGGCCGCGCCAACGCCAACCTGCGCGGGCTGGGCGCCGTGCGAACCCTGGTCCTGCAGGACGGGCGTCGCATGCAGCCCTCCGATCCCCTGGGCGGGATCGACCTCAACACCATCTCCGGCGCGCTCCTGCAGAATGTGGAGGTCATCACCGGCGGCGCCTCGGCGGTCTATGGATCGGACGCCATCGCCGGCGTCGTCAACTTCCGCCTGAACGACCGCTTCACCGGCCTGGTGGCGGACGCCCAGTATGGCGCCACCGAGCGGGAGGACGGCGAGACCCTCGATGTCAGCCTCGCCGCCGGCGGTCCGATCGCCGACGGGCGCGGCCACGCCATGTTCTCGGCCTCCTACATGGATCGGCAGCGGGTGAACCGGGGCAGCCGCGACTTCTTCGCCGACGGCGGCATCACCTCGGTCCTCCCAAGCGGCCTGATCTATCCCGACGCCGCCAATCTGCCGACCCAGGCGGCGGTCAGTGGGGTGTTCGCGTCCTACGGCGTGACGGGCTCGGTGCTGCGCAGCGCCGCCTTCAGCCGCAACACCGACGGCACCCTGTTCACCATCACCAACCCGATCCAGAACTTCCGCTTCCCGGAGGACGGCCTCTACACGATCACCGCCAACAATCAGGTGGCGCTGCCGATCGGCGAGTTCGCCCCGCTGCTCCAGCCGCTGGAGCGCCAGACCCTGTTTGGGCGGGTGAGCTATGATCTGACCGAGGACGTGGAGGCCTACGGCCAGTTCAACTACACCCACTATACCGCCGACCAGACCTGGTATGGCCGCAACCAGGCCATCACCCGCGACGTCTATGTGCCGGTCACCAATCCCTTCCTGCCCCAGGGACTGAAGACCATCGCCGCCTCGCGGCCCAACCCGAACGCGCCGCTACTGCTGTATTTCAACACGGGCCGCTATTCGCCGGACGTCGTCGAGAACACCTACAATGTCAGTCAGGTGCTCGGCGGCCTGCGCGGCGACCTGGACAACATCGACGGCGGCTGGGACGTCTATGCCAGCTTCGGCCGCACCGAGCAGAACACCCGCATGGGCGGCTACATCGACCGCGCGGCCTTTCTCTCCCTGGTGGAGGCGCCGGACGGTGGCGTGAGCCTCTGTCAGGGCGGCCTTGACCCGCTGGCTTTCGACCGCCCCTCGCAGGACTGCCTCGACTACCTGCTGCGGGAGATGCATGAATCGACCGAACTGGAGCAGACCGTCGCCGAAGGCAGCCTGCAGGGCCGGGTTTTCGATCTCCCGGCCGGCGAGGTCCGCTTCGCCAGTGGTCTCAGCTACCGCAAGAACACCTACGAATTCTCGCCGGACGCTCAGCGGCGGACGGGGGCGGTCCTGGCGACCAGCCTGTCCAGCCCGACCCTCGGAACGACCTCATCGACGGAGTTCTTCCTTGAGATCCTCGCGCCCATCGCCCGCGACCTGCCGCTGATCCGCAGCCTCGACCTCGACCTGGCCTACCGCTACTCCGACTACGACTCCGTCGGCGGCGTGCACACCTACAAGGCGGGCGCCAACTGGGAGCTGACCGACAGCTTCAGCGTCCGCGGCGGCTATCAGCGCGCCATCCGGGCGCCCTCCGTCGGCGAGTTGTTCCAGCCTTCGGAACAAAGCGGGACGACCGTCGGCCGGATCTCGGCCGGCCTGGGCGATCCCTGCGATGTCGCCAGCGCCTATCGCACCGGTCCGCAGGCCGCCCAGGTCAAGGCGCTGTGCCTGGCCACCGGGGTGCCCCAGACGATCATCGACACCCACCGCTTCGCCGGCACGTCGGTGCAGTCGGAGGTGTCAGGCAACCGCAACCTGATCGAGGAGACGGCCGACTCCTACACCGCTGGTCTCGTCTGGCGTTCGCGCTTCGACAATCCGCTGCTCAGCGGCCTGACCGCGTCGCTGGACTATTACGAGATCAAGATCACCGATGCGATCGGTCTCATCACCGGCGACGTCATCGCCCAGCGCTGCTTCAACGGCGATAACGCCTCGAACCCCACCTACGACCCGCAGAACTACTATTGCCAGCTGATCAACCGCGGGGCCTTGGGCGGCTTTTCGACCATCACCACGCCGCTCCTGAATCTGGCCGGCTACGAGACCGCCGGCGCCGATCTGCAGGTGGACTGGAGAGCTGAACTCAGAGACTTCGGCTGGGCCGACGCGCCTGGCGAACTCGGCCTGAACCTCATTGTCTCCTACACCGACAAGTACGCCATCCAGACCCTCGCCGGCGGCGCCTTCGTCGACTATGCCGGCACGATCGGCAACGCCCAGATCAGCGCCGACGCCATCTCCCATCCCGCCTGGAAGGTGAACACCAGCGTCGACTACAAGATCGGCCAGGCCCGGCTCAATCTGCGCTGGCGCTGGATCGACAGCATGGACAACTCGGCCAATGTCGGCGCCGCCGTCGCCAGCGCGCCTGGCGTCAAGGCCATGGACTATTTCGACCTCAGCGGAACCTACCGGCTGAACGAGCGGGTCGAGGTCAGGGGCGGCGTTCTGAACATCGCCGACCGCCAGCCGCCGGCCTGGACCGGGGAGGGCGCCACCGACGCGGCCCTCTACGACGTGCGCGGCCGCCGCTTTTACGCAGGCGTCAAGCTCAGCTTCTAGCCTCCCTCGAACGCCCCAAGGAGAATGACCATGACTCAGACGAAGCGAGCCGCCGCCCTGGTCGGCGCGGCCCTGATCGCCCTGGCCGGCGCCGCCCAGGCCGCCCCCGCCAGCCCCGCCAAGACGCCGACGGCGGCCGGCATTCTGAAGGCGGCCGAAGGGCGGCTGCCGCAACTGCTGGCCTGCCTGCGCGACCAGAAGGTCGCCCTGGTGGGCGCCCACCGTGGCGGGCCGCTGGCCGAGCACCCTGAGAACGCCCTTGTCACCATGGACTACACCACGTCCCTCGCGCCGGTCTTCATCGAGACCGACGTGCAGCAGACCTTCGACGAGGTCCTCTTCATGAACCACGACGCCGTGCTGGACCGGAACACCACCGGCCACGGCGTCATCGCCGAGCAGCGGTGGACCCAGATCTCCACCCTCAAGCAGCGCGATCCCACCGGACAGCCGACCGCCTCTTCCCCGCCCAGGCTGGCGGACCTGCTCAAATGGGCCGATGGTCGGGTTCTGCTGCTTCTCGACGTCAAGCCACAGACCGACGCCGACCTGTTGATGGCCGAGGTGAGCAAGGCGGGCGCCGAGGGCCGGGTGATGTTCCTCGCCTATACTGTTCGCCAGGCCAAGGCGATGAAGGCGCTGCGTCCCGACGCCGTGCTGGCCATTCCCATGTTTGATCGGGACATGCTCCAGGAGGCCAAGGCTGCCGGGCTGATCGGACCGAGCACCATCGCCATGGTTCGGCCGGCCAATGTCGACGCCAGGTTCATCCCGGAGCTCGAGGCGCTGGGGATGACGGTGATGTCGGGAACCTACGGTGGGCCGCAGACGCCTGACGCCGTCTACCGGACGCCCGGCGACGCGGGCGCCTACCAGGCCCTGGCGGCGTCCGGTCCGCGGCTCATCGTTTCCAATCGCCCGCTGGCGGCTGCGGAGGCCATGCTCGCCGATCCCACCTATGCCCAGCGGCTGGCCGTTTGCGGGGTGACGGGCTGATCCGCACGACGGCCAGGCGTCCTCTCGTCTGGCCGTCGATGACTTGGTGTTGAGGGGCCCTGCCTTTGGAACTCGCAGCTTGAGGTGGCTATCGATGGCGGGATCGCCGGGGGACAGGCGCCGCCTGCAGGTTGCCCTGGCCAGACCAATGGCGCTCCTTTTCGGGTATTTCTAGCCGTCGGAGAACTGCTGGTAGGCGCACGGGTATGTCTAGAACCGGATGGTCATAAGGTCTTATAATATATCCACAATTGCCAGATGTTTCGAGTCCCGCCGGGCCTGCCAGCGGAGCGGGGCCGTCACGGCCAGGCCAATGCGGGCTCATCCGCCGCCACACTTTTCTTATCGATCGCCAGAGAAGCGGTGACGGTTTTCCCTACGCTGCGTCTTCCCTTGGGAGGCCTGGAGCCTCATCGGGATTCAGGATCGTCTCATGCGTCAGCAGCACTTCGTCGCCACGGCCATTGGCCTGTCGCTTCTCGCCCAGGGCATGGCCTTCCCGGCGCTGGGCCAGACGTCGGGCGCCGTCGCGGCGACGCCTGCACGGCTGCCGGTCACCACGCCTAAGGCCGCCTACGGTTTCGGTATTGGCGATAACTATCACCTGGCCAACTACAGCCAGATGGCCAGCTACTGGCGCACCCTCGAGAGCCAGTCCGATCGCATGCGCGTAGTCTCCATGGGCAAGACGACCGAGGGCCGCGACCAGCTGATGGCCATCGTCTCGTCGCCGGACAATCTGGCGAACCTGGACCGCTATCAGGAGATCGCCCGCCAGCTCAGCCAGGTCGAGGGGCTGACCGACGCCCAGGCCCGGGAACTGGCCGCCGAGGGCAAGGCGGTGGTCTGGATCGACGGCGGCCTGCATTCCACCGAACAGGTCTCGACCCAGCAGCTGACCCAGACCCTCTACGAGATGGTCAGCGGGCAGGACCCCGAGACGCTGAAGATCCTGGACGACTGCATCATCCTCTTCGTGCACGCCAATCCGGACGGCAACGAGCTGGTCGCCGATTGGTACATGCGCAACCAGAAGCCCGAGGATCGCGAGTACGAAAGCCTGCCCCGGCTCTACAACTGGTATGTCGGTCACGACAATAACCGCGACTTCTTCATGTCGAACATGAAGGAGACGGTGAACATCAACCGGGTTCTCTATCGCGAGTGGTTCCCGCAGATCGTCTACAATCACCACCAGTCCGGCCCGGCCGGGACGGTGGTGTTCATCCCGCCGCACCGAAACCCCTACAACTACAACCTCAATCCCCTGGTTCTGACCGGCCTGGATTCGGTGGGCGCCCGGATGCTCGACAGGCTGATCGCTGAAGGGAAGCCCGGCGGCGTGCGGCGGGAATATGCGCCCTACACCAACTGGGCCGGCACGACGCTGCGCTCCAACGCCCTGTTCCACAATTCGATCGGGGTGATCACCGAGATCATCGGGGCGCCCAGGGCTGCGGCGAGGGCCTCTGAGCGCTCGCCGCCCGCCTCGCCGCGATCCCGGGCGGCTTCGGGCGCCAGGCCTGCGCCATAGAGCAACTCGTAGCGCTCCAGCACCCGCTCCTCGTTCCAGGGCGCGCCGTCCAGGGCGAAGGCCAAGCGCGCCCTGGCGAGGCGGGTGGCGCAAAGCGCAGCAGGGGCGCGGTCGGCCCAACGCCGCAGAGCATCCTCGATCAGCTCCAGGGCGGCCGGTCGGCCCTGGCGCCAGTCCTCCCAGGGAAAGAATCGCGACCAGGGCGCCCATGCGGTGTCGGGAGCCTCGGTGTCCACAGCGGCCGGAGTCAGGGCCAGATAGCCGACCGATATGACCCGGCTCACCGCCGCCCCATTCGAGGCGTCCCCGCCGCCCATGTCGGCCAGCGGCAGCTCGGGAGAGCGTCGTGTAGGGGAAGAGTGGAGATCTCGGTGGTCGCCGTATGACTAAAAAAAAAAACAATACAACCAGACTACAGCGCAGCCCACGAACC
>CALEOQ010000493.1 GCA_937910255.1 uncultured Caulobacteraceae bacterium
AGGACCGCCACCAGCAGCGTGCCGATCCCCGAAAAGCCGTGCAGCGCCCGGTGCAGGGCGACCACCCCTGCCGGCGTGGAGCTGCGGGTGCGCAGGATCAGCGCGAAGGCCACGAGCGCGCCGATCCAGACGGCCCCAGCCCAGCTGTGAAGGATGTCGGAGACAAGGTGGATGACCCCGCCTGGGCCCTCCGTCGCCGCGCCATGACCCATCCAGGCGAAGGTCGCGGCCGCGACCGTCCCAAGGGCGGCTGCGATGATCCAACTCGTGCGCGTTGGCTTCAACGACATGACCAGGATCGTCGCCAGGGTGGCGACGCCCGCCCTGAGGATCCCCGCCTTGCCGAGGTCCATGCTCGTCATCACGGCGCTGAGCGCCTCTGGTTTGAGCCCCTCCGCCATCGATCCGGCCAGCACGCCGGCCTGGGCGGCGATCCAGAGCAGCGTCGCGAGCGCCAGCAGCGCGCCCCCGCTCGCCAGGAGCCTGCGGGCCCATGGCGCCTCTGCGGCCGAGCCGGGGCCCATGGAGGGGAGGGCATAGATGAAGAAGAGCGATGATCCCATGAGGACCATCGCTCCTGCATACTGCATCAGCCTAAGGGCGATGACCGCCGGCTCGAGCACGTCAGCCGACCTTGAAGGTCACTTCACCGTTCATCTTGTGGCCGTCGGCCGAGGCCGCGGACCACACGATCTTGTACGCCCCCTTCGTCAGCGCGCTCTGGGGTGTGCCGGAAATGCTCTTGCCGTCCTTGGAGACGGTCGTCTTCACCGGCACCTTCATGCCGCCATGTTCTGGCATGGTGAGCTCGAACTTGGAGAAGGCCGGCACAAGCTTTTCGTTGAAGGTGAGCGTGATCGTCTTCGGCGCGGCCGCCAGGGTGGCGTTGTCGGCGGGCGTCGAACTGACCAGATGGGCGTGGGCGAATGCTTGGGTGGCGACGAGCATGGCCCCGACGGCGATGGCGGCCATGATGGACGTACGAGCGCGATTGATCATTGGTCTTCCCTGAGATGACTGTCTCTTTGAAGCATACGCACCGCCCCGCATGCGCCCCTCATATCGGCCGTCGGAGGCCGCGGCACACATCAGCTCGTGAATCTTACGTTGTCCGGCTTAGGACTTCGGGCCTGAGCCAGCAGGCGCTCATGGATTGGGTTTTCAGTTTTGACGGATACATTCACCTATGGCGGCGCTGATGGGTGGCCGCTCTTCTGCGCTAAGATCGAGGCCTCCGGCGCAATGAGCCGCAGTTCCGAGCTGCCTGTCGTCTTGCTGCACGGGGGAGGTCCGGATCACGAGAGCCTTCTACCGCTCGCCGGCCGCCTATCGCCTTGCCAGACGATATGGCTTCCGGACATCCGCGGCTATGGACGTTCGATCTGCCCAGACGCCTCGCGCCACACCTGGTCACAATACGCGAGCGATCTGGTCGCATTGTTGGACCAGATAGGCGTTGAGCGGGCGGTCATTGGGGGGGCGGGTCTCGGCGGCACCATCTCGATGCGCGCCGCGTTGGCGCATCCCGACCGGATCAGCGCATTGATCCTGATGAGCGTCGAAGACATTGAGGACGACGAGGCCAAGGCGGCCGAAGTCCGATTCATGGATGATTTCGCCGACCGCGTCCGGGCCCACGGAATCGAGGCGGGCTGGGCCCCGATCCTTCCCGACTTGGCGCCGTGATCGGGGCGATGGTGCGAGACGCCATCCCGAGGTCCAACGCCCCCAGCATCGCCGCGGCTGCGGCCATCGGGCACGATCGAGCGTTCAGGCAGATCGACGAGTTGGCGGCGATCGAGCCGCCGACGCTGATCTTCCCCGGCATGGATTATCGACATCCGGTCGCCGTAGCCGAACACCTCTCCAAGGTTCTGCCCCGCGGGAGGCTCGCGGCGCTCGGCGTGTCTGGTGAAGTCCGCACGGCGGAGGATTTTGCCGACGCCTTCGCGCCCGGGATCGGTGAGTTTCTCGTCTCCCTTCATGAGCGGTAGGCGCAGCGTTAAAGCTCGGGTGCAGCGCGCCTTCTGATGATGTCGCTTCCGGACTCCTCGGGCGTTTTCCGCCATGCTCAACCGCAGCAGCCCACGAGGGCCAACGTTAGACGACCGGACCTAGCGCAGCCCGTCCTACAGGCATATCATATTGAAAAGTCGAGTGAATTTCCGATAAGATACATTAGGCGCGAAACGGATGTAGCCGCCATTTAGGGATGTCACCGGCGTGATGGCGCCCTCCTTCGTATTAGGCGCCCGCTTGCTGACAGACCCGTAGGCAAGCCGCAGCTAGCTGCGCTGGCATGATGGGCTTGGTGACCACGGGAAATTGCGACTGCTCGTTCAGCATGTCCGAATTCGCGGTCACGAACACCACAGGTATGTCAGCCATCTCCGCCAGGATGGCGTCGACCGCCTCAAGGCCGGTGCCATCGACGATTCGCAGGTCCGCGGTGATCAGATCGGGGCGATGGTCTTTCGCGCACTGCAGAGCCTGACGCGGCGATATCGCCCAATCGAAGCTCTCGAAACCTTGCTCACTGAGGAGAGCTTCGATCTCAATTGAGATCAGAGCCTCGTCCTCGATGATCAGTACATGACGTCCGAGCGCCCAGCCCACGGCGTGATACCCCTTGGCGCCTTTCAGCTTGCGCTTAGAAGAATGAATCAATTGTAGAATCACTGCCAGCGACTTCGCGGCCAGCGATCAATGGACGCGGAGCTACGCATCAGATGCCTTGTTCCCAGCCTTGGGAAAGGCCCTAGGCACGACTGCCTCACTGGTCCGACTGCGGCAAATCTTCCACGGTCAAGAAATCGGCCGGTTTTAGACCCATAGCATCCGCGAGCCGCGCCAGAATGGCGACCGTCGGACTGCTGGTCCCACGCTCGATCCGCCCCAAGTGCCGCATGGCCAGGCCAGCCTCACCGGCAAGGTCCTCCTGGGTCAACTTGCGCGCCAACCTGAGACGCCGCACGTTGCGCCCGACGACCCTATTCCAATCCATGCACGATGGATTTAACGGTGCGTCGACAACTTCCAGGACATATATGTCCTATTGGTGGGATGGCGGTTGGATTTGGCCCCGGAGGAGAGGTTTCACATGGACTCGGAGCCAGCTCAGGTCGATATCCACGTCGGCAATCGCCTTCGGCTGAGGCGTCGGCAGCTCGGCATGAGCCAGGAACGCTTGGCCTGTGGTCTTGGCCTGACCTTCCAGCAAGTCCAAAAATACGAACGTGGGGCAAACCGCATCAGCGCTTCAAAACTCTATGAGGCCGCCCGATGTCTGGAGGTGCCGGTCAGTCATTTCTTCGAAGGTCTGACGGATCCGGCGACGCCCGATGGCGACACCTACGCAAAGACCTGGAGCGGAGTGGTCGAGGAGCTTCTCGCGGAACCCAACGGCAAGGCGCTGGCCGAGGCCTTCCTGAGCATCCGAAGGCGAAGCGTCCGAAAGGGTCTCGCCGACCTGGCCCGGGAGATCGCCGCCAATGATGACCCGTCGCCCAATCCCAAGGGCCGGTCAAAGCCCGAGTGAGCAAGTGAAGTTTCCTCGCAGAGACCTGCTCTTAGCGACGCCCCTGGCTGGCCTGGGTGGCGTGATGACCTGCGTCCTGGCGGACGCGGCTGACGCATGGATGGCGTTTTGGGCGGTGAGTTCGGGCTTGGCGATCGCCGCCTACCTGGTGATCGAGCGCTACCGACCGCGTGCGTAACGGGGCCGTGCCCGCGCTAACCGTCTGACTTTGCGATGTAAGATGCGGACGCCGCCTGGCATCCGGCTTTCGACATCGCGGTGAAGTGCCCTGATGGCGGTGACAACGTCGATCTCATCGAGGAGGGTCGGCCGCTGGCGCGAAAGTTCCATGAGTTCGTGTCGCGCATAGGCGCCGGAGGCCACCTTCAGGAATCGCTCGATCCGGGCATCGTCGCCCGGCAGCCCGAGGAAGACCGCCTCTCGCCAGGCCTTGGTAAGGTCGTGCCGGACATGCTCCTCGTTCCAGCCGTCGCTCCGCCCCCGACTGAGGAGGTAGGCCTTGAGGATCAGCTCCAAGGCGTAGCAACAGCTCGCTATAGAGATCTCACCTTGGATATTTGCGCCAACCGCGGCCTCGGCAGAAACCAGGAAACCCGCGGCGTTCGCCAGAAATGTGCGCGCAAGCGATTGGGGCCCGTCCGTCGTGGCGTCCGAGGGCGCGTGGTCATAGTGTTCGCTGACCCAAGCGGCGAAGTCGCCGACCGCCTCGGCGGGGGTCCCGAATGGTCCTCGCGGGGGCATGTGGCATTCGTGCCAGAACCATCCCCAACGCCCGCCAAACTGATCTTCGTTCCCAGACGTGGACTCGAGCACCTCGACGTCAAGGTCTTCGCACGTGATGTGCACGGTGAACTCCTGCGCGATGGCGCCTGCAGGGAGCGTCGATCGCCGGGAGTCTATATTCAAACTATATCGACACTATATTCACCGTCTGAGCGGTAGCCCTCCACCCAAGAGGTCATCGCCAGCTCGCCGCTGATCGTTCCCGGGAAGCCGAGATCGCGCGGCCCCTCCTGGGCTTTAGGCGCGCGGCGGCATCACCGCCGCGTCCAGCCGGCGATGGATCAGCGACACCAGCGAGAGCAGGTCCTCGGCGTCTTCGAGGCTCATGTCCCACCGGATCCTCGCCTCGTGCGCGGTAGGATTGCGGAACATGCCGAAGGTCCCGATCACGAGATTGGCGAAGCCTCGCTGTTCGTCCTGCTCGCTCTTGGTGCGGCGAGGATTGATGGCCAGCATTGGCGCGTCGCCGCCGAGGGCGCGGTTGATCAGGGTGGCGCCGTCGTCCGTCAACCCCGTCCGGGCGCGCAACTTGTCGCCGACGCTCTTCACCGCCTCCAGGACGGCGTGGAAGTAGTTCTCGGCGAGCCATTCGGGGCGGCAAAACGCCAGGACGTCCGGATGGACGTTCCGCCGGAGGAGATCAGCCTTGAGATTTCGCGCCCGTTTCTCCGCTTCGGAAATGGTCGCCGCTGCCGTGGCCGTGGACAGCGTACCGGCCGCGTTCACCTCGAGGGCCATGAAAGCGAGGGCCTCGTTGAGGCGCTGGCGAAGGGGCTCGTAACCGTCCCGTTTGCCGAGCCAGCGGGCCGGGGCCATGGCGCGACGTATGAATTCCAGGATGCCGGTGCGCTTCTGGCGGCGATTCTGGTCTGCCGCGAAGGCCGCAAGGAGGCGATGTCGCTTCGTGGCGGTCGGGTCGGAATCCGCCATCTTCAGGGTGTTGAGGAGGTGGCCGATCTCGCTCCCGCTGAGGCCGATGGTCGTGTCCCCCAGTGCGGCGGCGATCCCCTCAACCTCGATCTGTGAGAATACGGCCATCCCCTCCCCTTCCCGTCGATGGCCGAACGCCTGCAATCGGCGGGGTCACAAGACCCCGCAGGTTCTCGACGAGCGTGCGCTGCAGGGTCTCGGTCGTGACGCCGCGCAGACGCGCGAGATCGGGCAGCATCTGGGCGACATCGGACGGGCGGGAGGGGCGACCGTCAGCCTGTGTGAACGGACCATCGGTTTCCGTCAGCAGTCGGTCCAGCGGCAGGCTCGCCACGGTCTCGCGGTGGCGAGCCTGCGCCAGCATCTGGGCGTTGATGGAGAAGTAGCAACCGTGCTCGACAGCCCGCCTGGCTTCGGACTTCGAGCCGGTGAACCAGTGCATCACCGCCCGCCCCCGGTCCGGCGGCAGTCGACTCTCCAGCTGGCCGAGCACTTGGCCGACCGCCCGGACGCTATGGATGGTGAGGATCTTCCCGCCCGCCTCCGCGCAGGCGCACAGCACCCGCTCGAACACGGCCTTCTGATCCTCGAACGATCGGTAAAATCGCGGCCCGGCGTCCAGCCCGACCTCGCCGACATAGGTCGCTTCGGGCAGCAGCGCCTCCCACAGGGCGATCTCTGACTTCCGTTCGGCGACGACCTGCGGGTGGAGCCCGAGTGCGACGCGGACATGGCTCGAGCGACTGGCGAGCTCGATATTGCGCCGCCAAGCTTTCGGCGTGGTCGTCACCGCCAGGGTCGCGACTTGGTGGCGGTCGCATTCTTCGATCAGAGCCGGGTGATCAGGATAGAGATCGAGATGACAGTGCATGTCGATCAGTCGAGGGACGATGGGCGACATCAGAAGGGCCGTGAGATCGGAAGAGCACACGCTGAACTCCAGTCACGTCGTAATCTCGTATGCCGTCTTCTGCTTGAAAAAAAAAAACATCTGAACTCCAGTCACGGCGGACTCTCCTCTTACTGCTTGTGAC
>CALEOQ010000494.1 GCA_937910255.1 uncultured Caulobacteraceae bacterium
CCTGTCTCCACCTGCAGGGTGGCGTGGCCGATGCCGAACCGCCCCTGCAGCCCCTCGCAGGCCTGATGGAGAAAGCCGTCGGCATCGATGTTGTCGGGACGGGTGAGGTGGACCGTCAGCGCCGTCTCCGTGGTGCTCATGGCCCAGATATGCAGGTCGTGGATGTCGGTCACCCCGGGCAGGCCGGCGAGCCAGGCGCGGACGGCCTCGACGTCGACCCCCCGGGGCGCGGCGTCCAGGGCCAGGTCGACGGAGTCGCGCAAAAGCCCCCAGGTGCCGATCAGGATCACCGCCACGATCAGCAGGCTCAGCGCGGGGTCCAGCCAGTAGAGGCTGGTGAGCGCAATGACGCCCGCCCCGATCACCACCGCGAGGGAGACGGCCGCATCGGCGGCCATGTGCAGGAAGGCGCCGCGGATGTTCAGGTCGCCCTTGGCGCCGCCCATGAACATCAGCGCCGTGGCGGTGTTGATGACCACGCCGATCGCCGCGACGATCATCACCGGGGCGGCGGCGACTTCCGCAGGATCGGCGATCCGCCGTACGGCTTCCGAGACGATGGCGCCCACCGCCACCAGCAGCAGGATGGCGTTGGCGAGCGACGCCAGGATGGTCGCCTTGCGCAGGCCATAGGTCCGGCGCCCCGTCGGCTGGCGCTTGGCCAGGCTGGCGGCCCCCCAGGCCAGCAGCAGGCTCATCACATCCGACAGGTTGTGGCCGGCGTCGGCCAGCAGGGCCAGCGAGCCGAACCACAGGCCAGCCGCCACCTCGGCGGCGACGAAGCCGCTGTTCAGGACCACGCCGATGGCGAAGGCCCGGCCGAAATCCTTGGGCGCGTGATGATGGTGGCCGCCGAGCCCGTGACTGTGCCCATGACCATGGTCATGGTCAGGGGCGTCGTCGTGGTGATGGTCGGGATGGTCGTGCGCCATGGCCCTATGTCTCATCCGCCGCCGTGGCAGGCAACGGCGCGGCGCCCACCAGGGCCTCGGCTCGGCGGGTGGCGGCCGAGAGGCGGGCCGACCAGTCGGCGCAAAGCTCGGCGATCTGGTGATCCTGGGCGTCGGCCGGCGCATAGAACGGGCCGTCCCAGACCACGGCCCCGCGTCCGAAGGGGGCGGCCAGCATCACCTTGTCCCAGCTGTCGAGCCGCAGGGATGGGGCTGCGGCCAGGCCCATCAGGAAGACCGGCGCCTGGGTGCGCTTGGCGATCTGCACGGCCCCTGGCGCCACGACCTCATTGGGGCCGCGGGGACCGTCGGGGCTGATGATCAGGGCGCCGCCATCGCCGACGAAGCCGAGGGCCTGGCGAAACCCGGCCACGGCGGCGCGGGCCTTGGCCGAGTCGCCCTTCTTGGCCGAGGACATGCGGATCGAGGGAAAGCCCACCCGGTCCAGGGCCTGGGCGACGAATTCGCCGTCCGAGGAGGGAGAAACCAGCACCTGGGTCTTGCCCCTGGGCCACCATTTGGGGGCCGTCGCCAGGGACAGGGGAATGCGCCCATGCCACATCAGGGCCAGCAGTCCGGTCCGGTCGGTCAGGAACGGCTCCAGACAGGCGTCGTCCACGTGCCGCCAGCGGACGGTCTTCAGGATCAGCTGCAGATAGGCCGCCAGCAGCCAGCCGAGGACCGCCTGCACGCCAGGGCGCCGGAACAGCCCCTTCACGCCGCGCTCTCCGTCTCCAGGTCCTGGCTCTTGGCCAGCCGGGCGTAGAGGCCCTGGGCCTTGACCAGGCTGGCATGGTCGCCGGTCTCCACCACATGACCCCTGTCGATCACATAGATGCGGTCGGCGCCGCGCACGGTCGACAGGCGGTGGGCGATGAGCATGGTGGTCCGTCCGGCCATCAGGCGGGTGAGGGCGGCCTGCACCTGGGCCTCGCTCTCGGTGTCCAGCGCGCTGGTGGCTTCGTCCAGCAACAGAATGGGGGCGTCCTTCAGGAAGGCGCGGGCGATGGCGATGCGCTGGCGCTGGCCGCCGGACAGGCGGGCCCCGGCCTCGCCCACCAGGGTGGCGTAGCCCGCCGGCAGTTCGGAGATGAAGTCGTGGGCCGCCGCGGCCTGGGCGGCGGCCTCGATCTCGGCCTCGCTGGCGTCGGGCCGCGCATAGGCGATGTTGGCGCGGATGGTGTCGTCGAACAGGAAGGGCTCCTGGGTCACCAGGGCGATCTGCTCGCGCAGGGAGGCCAGCCTCAGGTCGCGGACGTCGGCCCCGTCGATGGTCACCTTGCCGGCGGTCACGTCATAGAAGCGCGGGATCAGGTTCAGGATGGTGCTCTTGCCGCCGCCTGAGGGGCCGACCAGGGCGACGGTCTCCCCGCGCTTGGCGCTTAGGCTCACCCCAGTAAGCGCCGGCGCGCCTTCGCCATAGGCGAAGCTGACATCTTCGAAGGCGATGGCCCCGTCGCTGCGCGCCATGGCGCGCGCGTCGGCGCGCTCGGCGATCTGCGGCTCCACGTCGAGGGCCTCGAACAGCCGCCGGGCGCCGGCCAGGCCCTCGGCGAAGACGGTCTGCAGATTGGCCAGTTGCCGCAGGGACTGGGACGCCATGCCGAGCGCGCCGATGAAGGCCACGAAGGCGCCGACATTCATCGCCCCCGTCGAGGCCCGCCAGCCGGCATAGGCCATCACCGCGGCCACGATCAGGGTCATCAGGGTCTCGGTGGCCGGCGCGGCGGCGGCCCGGGCGTTGGCGCCCTTGACCAGATGGGTCTGGCGGCGGGCCACCACCTCGGCGACCCGGGCCTCCTCGAAGGCCTCGCGGTTTTCGATCTTGACCACGCGCACCCCGTCCAGGCTCTCCATGATGGCCGTCGACAGCGCCGAGGTCTCGGCCATGGCGCCCTTGGCGGCCTTGGTGGTCTTCTTGGAAAACCGCCGCATGATGCCGGTGGCCAGGGGCGCGGCCAGCAGGATGGCCAGGGTCAGGATGGCGTCGTTGGACACCATGACCAGCACCGCCCCGATCACCGTCAGGAAGTGCTGGGTATAGTTGACGAGCCCTGAGGTCGCCGCCTCGCGGATCAGGCCGGCGTCATAAAGGACCGACGAGACATAGGCGCCCGAATGCTGCCCCCGGAGCCGGGCGAGGTCAGCCCGCACCAGCTTGCCGAACAGCTGCACCTGCACGTCGCCCACCACGCCATTGCCGATCCGGTTAACTAGGGAGGCCTGGGTCACCTGGGCCACCCCGCGCAGGATGGCGTAACCGGCGATGGCCAGGGGGATGGCCCAGATGGCGCCGGGCTTCTGTACCACCAGCAGGTCGTTGATCGCCGGCTCCAGGATCTGCACCAGCTTGGCGCTGGAGAAGGCGACGACGATGGCGGCCACCAGGGCCAGGGCGAAGCCCTTCCAGCGCGGCCTCAGATAGACCTGCGCGATGCGGCCGATCAGGACGCGGGCGGGCGTCTTGGCCGGCTGCGATGTGGCCGTCGTGCTCATGGCCCTGGCGTCGTCCGTCGCAGCCCGCAAGTCAAGTCAGCCGCAGGGTCCAAGGCTTCCGTTGGCGGGCGCGAACGCCTAGTTATGCGGCAAATCCCGGAGCGCCCCTTGGCCCAATTCGACCTCAGCACCCCCGAAGGCCGCAAGCGCGCCCTGCGGGACTATATGTGGAACGACCACGCCTTCCTGCGCCTGCGCTTCCAGAACGCCCACTGGATCAGCGAGGAGCTGGTGCGCACCAACCAGCCCTCGCCCGAGCAGCTGGCCGGCTGGAAGGCGCGGGG
>CALEOQ010000495.1 GCA_937910255.1 uncultured Caulobacteraceae bacterium
GAGGTGTATCGTGATCAGATTTTTAAGCATGAGGAGACCACAGATATCTACGTTGTTCCTGCACGAGACGGCGATCCTGTGTAGGCACGAACGGAAGCGTGGAGTCGAAATGGCGGCGGGTATTGAAAGCCTCAGGACGCCGCGCGACTTCGTGAGGAGTGAGGCATAGCTCAGTGACCGGAGCAAGGCCGGCCTCCCCGTCCGTATAGGCTAGGCCCAGGCCCGGGCGGACATAGAGCCTGTCCGTGATCCCAATGGGCCAGGAAAGGCCGGCGGCCACGAAGTTGCTGGTGTTCTCGCTGTTGATCGAGACGAAGGCGTGCGCCTGGGGGGCGCCCCATAGGGCCTCGATGGGATCGCTGCGCAGGCCAAGATGCAGATCGACGCCGTCCTCGCGCCCGGCTGCGCCGGACCCGATGGCCTCGCCGATAAAGGTCACGTCATGGGCATAGACCCCCACCAGCAGGTCGGCGGCCTGGGCCGCCCCCGTCCAGGCCAGACAGACGACCGCCCCGGCCGCCGCAACAAGCTTTCGCATCGTGATTCGCCCCCAAACCCATCGCTATGGGCCGCGTACAGATAAGCACAGCCGGACCGGTGTTAAAGCCATCGCGCGCCGGCCGATGGCAAGCTATTCAAAACCCATGACCCGACCCCGCTTTCACCTCGCCTTCCCCGTCCGCGACCTGGCCGAGGCCCGCGCCTTTTACGGCGATCTGCTGGGCTGCGCCGAGGGACGCTCCAGCCCCGACTGGATCGATTTCGACTTCCATGGCCACCAGATCGTCGCCCATCTGGCGCCCGACGAGATCGGCCATCGTCAGACCAGCGCCGTGGATGGCGAACAGGTGCCGGTGCGCCACTTCGGCGTCATTCTCAGCCTGGAAGCCTGGCAGGACCTGGCCGACCGGCTGCAGGCGGCGGGCACGCAATTCATCATCGCCCCGCAGGTCCGCTTCAAGGGCCAGCCCGGCGAGCAGGCGACCCTGTTCTTCCTCGATCCCTCCGGCAATGCGCTGGAGTTCAAGGCCTTCGCCCACGACGACATGGTGTTTGCGAAATGAGCGTGACCCTGGCCGATATCGAAGCGGCCGCCGGCCGGATTCGGGGACTGGCCGTCGAGACGCCGCTGATCGAGAGCCAGGCCCTGAACGAGAAGATGGGCCTGCGGGTGCTGCTCAAGGCCGAGACCCTGCAACGGGTCGGCGCCTTCAAGTTCCGTGGGGCCTATAACCGCCTGGTCCAGCTGGACGCCGCCGAGCGCGCCCGCGGCGTGGTGGCCTTCTCCTCGGGCAACCATGCGCAAGGCGTCGCCCTGGCCGCCAGGCTGCTGGGCGTTCCCGCCCTGATCGTCATGCCCAAGGACGCCCCGGCGGTGAAGGTCGCGGCCACCAAGGGTTACGGCGCCGAGGTGCGCTTCTATGACCGGCTGACCGACAGCCGCGAGGCCATCGCCGCCGAGATCGCCCAGGAGCGCGGGGCGGTGGTGGTTCCGGCCTTCGACGACCCGCACATCATCGCCGGCCAGGGAACCGTCGGCCTGGAGCTGGTGGCCCAGGCCAGGGCCGCCGGCGCGACCCTGGACGTGGTGGCCGCCCCGATCAGCGGCGGCGGACTGCTGGCGGGCCTCGCCACCGCGGTGAAGGCCTTGGGCCCGCAGACCGCCATGGTGGGCGTCGAGCCGGAAGCCTTCGACGACACGCTGAAGTCCCTGCAGGCCGGCGCGCGTCAGACCTTCAAGCCCACAGGCCGGTCCCTGTGCGACTCGCTGGAATCGCCTGCGCCCGGCGAGCTGACCTTCCCGGTCATGCAACAAACCGTCGCGAACGTGGCGCTGGTCAGCGATCGCGAGATCACCGAGGCCATGCGCTACGCCTTCTCAACGCTGAAGCTGGTGGTCGAGCCCGGCGGCGTCGCAGCGCTGGCCGCCCTGCTGGCCGGCAAGATCGATATCGCCGGCAAGGCGAGCATCGCGCTCGTCCTGTCCGGCGGCAATGTCGATCCCGAGCAGTTCGCCCAGGTCATCCGCGGCGAGATCTAGAGCCGGTCCTCAGGCACGGCCGGACCCGGCGCGTCCCGGGGCGTGATCAGGCGGCCGAGCTTGGGCGCCAGCCAGCGCTCGAAATCGTCCACGATCTCATAGACCACCGGCACCAGCACCAGCGACAGGATGGTCGAGGTGATCAGGCCGCCGATCACCGCCACGGCCATGGGCTGACGGAACTCCGCCCCCTTTTCCAGGGCGAGCGCCGTGGGCAGCATGCCCGCCGCCATGGCCACGGTGGTCATGACGATGGGCCGGGCGCGCTCGCGACAGGCTTCGATCAGGGCGTCGCGCTGGGGCAGCCCCTCACGTTCGCGCTCAATGGTGTACTCCACCAGCAGGATCGAGTTCTTGGCCGCCAGACCCAGCAGCATGAGGAAGCCGATCATCGAGGGGATCGACAGGGACAGCTGGAAGGCCAGCAGGCCCAGGAAGGCCCCGCCCACCGCCAGCGGCAGGGCCGACAGGATCACCACCGGCTTGAAGAAGCTGCGGAACAGCAGGACCAGCACGGCGAAGATCATCGAGACCCCGGCGAAGATCGCCAGCCCCATGGCGCCGAACAGCTCCTGCATGGCCTCCAGTTCGCCGGTGGCCGCCGGCGCCACGCCTTCGGGCAGGTCCTGCATGATCGGCAGGGCCTGGACCTTCTGGTTGGCGTCGCCCAACTCCACGCCGTTGAGCTCGGCCTGGACGGTAAGCTGACGCCTGCGGTTCAGGCGTTCGATCCGGGCCGGGCCGGCCTGGAACTCCACATCGGCCACGGCCCCCAGGGTGGTCACGCCCCCGGTGGCGGTGGGCAGGCGCAGGCCCCGGATGGCTTCCAGGTCGGTGCGCGCATCGGCGGGCAGCCGCAGGCGGATAGGCAGGCGGCGCTCGCCGATGGTCATCTTGGCGACATTGGCGTCGATATCGCCCACGGTGGCGACCCTTGCCACCGTGGCGATCTGTTCGGCGCTGACGCCCAGGCGCGCGGCCTCGGCGGCGCGGGGCCGGATGATCAGCTCAGGGCCGGTGGGCGGCACCGAGGGCCTCGGTTCGGCGATCTCGGGCACCTCGCGCATCTGCCGCTCAAGCTCGAGGGCGGCTTCGCGCAGGGCGTCAGGGTCTTCGCTGGTCAGCACGATCTGCAGACCGGCCTGGCCCTGGCCGTCGAGGAAGGTCACCCGGGCGTCGGGGATTTCCCGCAGGGCTTCGCGCATCTCGCGCCGGATCTCGTCGCCGGACAGGTCGCGCCCTTCGTCCAGCAGGACGGTGACGGTGCCGCTGCGCAGATCACTGCCGCCGCCGCCCCCGCCTCCAGGACCCTGGGCGACCACGGTCGAGCCGATCTGGGCGAAGACATTGGTCACCTCAGGCCGCTCGGAGAAGGTGCTGGTGATGTCGCGGACCACCCCCTCCATGTGGTCGGCCGTGGCGCCTGGCGGCCCCTGGACGTTCACATAGAGATAGTCGGGGTCGCCGGCCGGCTGGAACCCCTGGGGTAGAAAGGGGATCAAGGCCAGGGAGAGGATGAACAGCACCCCGCCGGCGATGCAGGCCACGATCCGGTGGTCCAGGGCCCATTCCAGGGTGTTGCGATAGAAGCCCTTGAACGGCTTGCGCTCATGGGGGTGGGCCGCCGGCTTGAGCAGGTAGGCGGCCATCAGCGGGGTGAGCAGGCGGGCCACCAGCAGGGAGAAGATCACGGCCACCGAAACGGTGATGCCGAACTCCTTGAAGAACTGGCCGGCCATGCCGCCCATGAACGACACCGGCGTGAAGACCACCACGATGGAGGCTGTGGTCGCCACCACCGCCAGGCCGATGGCGTCGGCGCCTTCCAGCGCGGCCTGGAACGGCCGCATGCCGGCGACGATCCGTTTCTCGATGTTCTCCACCTCGACGATGGCGTCGTCGACCAGGATGCCGATCACCAGGGTCAGGCCCAGCAGGGTGACGATGTTCAGCGAGAAGCCCAGCAGATCCATCACGAAGAAGGTGGGGATCAGCGACAACGGCATGGCGACGGCGGCGATGGCCGTGGAGCGCCAGTTGCGCAGGAAGACGAAGACCACCAGGGCGGCCAGGCCCATGCCTTCCAGCAGGACGTTCTGGGTGGCGTGGAAGCTCGCCCGGGTCTCGTCCACCGAGGAGAAGATCTTGGTGAAGGTGACGCCTTCGTACTGGCTCTCCAGTTCGGCCAGGGCCTCAAGGACCCCGTCCTCGACGGCCACGTCGCTGGAGTCGCGGGTCTTCATGACCATGAAGCCGACCACCGGCTGGCCATTCAGACGGGCGAAACCACGGGGCTCCGAAGCGCCGTCGCCCACATCGGCGATGTCGGACAGGCGGACAAAGCCGCCCTGGCCGGTGGGGATGGTCAGTTCGCGCAGGGCCTCGACGCTGTCGACGGCGCCCAGCACCCGCAGGTTCTGCTCCTGGCCGCCGATGGTCACCCGGCCGCCCGGCGCATCGAGGTCGAAGCTGCGCAGGGCGTTGTTGACCTGGGTCGCCGTCAGGCCGCGGGCGGCCAGTCGATCGGGATCGAGGACGACATTGATCTCGCGGGTCACCCCGCCGACGCGGGCCACCTGGGCCACGCCTTCGCTGGCCTGCAGCGCTCGGCCAAGGGTGTCGTCGACAAACCAGGACAGCTCGACGTCCGACATGGCCGGGGCGGCGACCGCATAGGTCATGATCGGCTGGGAATCGAGCTCCACCCGCTGGACCGTCGGCTCGTCGATCTCCCGCGGCAGGATGGCTCGGGTCTGGTCGATCCGGGAGCGGACGTCGTCGGTGGCCTTCTGGAGATCCTCGCCGAGTTCGAACTCGACATTGGTCACCGAGGCGCCCTGGGTCACCGTGGAATAGATGTTCTTGACGTTGGGGATGCCGGCCAGGGCGTCCTCCACCGGCCGGGTGATCTGGGTCTCCATCTCGCCCGGCGCCGCGCCGCTCTGGGTCACGGTCACCGAGACCATGGGGAACTGGACGTTGGGGAACAGCTTCACCGGCAGATTCCCATAGGAAATCATCCCGGCCAGGGTCAGGGCGATGAAGAGGACGACGACCGGAACCGGGTTCCGGATCGCCCAGGTGGAGAGGCCCAGGGGGCGTTCGGCGCTCATTTCGCCGGCTCGGTCTTAGCAGCAGGCTGGGCGACCGACTTCGCGGTCGGCGCAGCCGCCCCGGCTGAGGCGCGGACGGGCCGGATCATATCGTTCTCCAGCAGGAAGGAGCCGGCGCCCTCCACCACCAGGGCGCCGGCCGGCGGCCCACGGACCAGCCCGACGAGCCCAGATCGGAAGCGCGTCGGGTAGGGAAAGAGTGTAGATCTCGGTGGTCGCCGGATCATTAAAAAAAAAAAACTAACAGCCGCGACTGTAGCTCCCCGTCAGTACCTACATCTGCTACATCGACGTCCCCGTCGTACGTCCGCGCGCC
>CALEOQ010000496.1 GCA_937910255.1 uncultured Caulobacteraceae bacterium
TGCGGTCCCGCCCCCTTTCGGCTAGAAACCCGCTCCGCCTCAGGCGCCAAGCACCCGTAGCTCAGCTGGATAGAGCGTTGCCCTCCGAAGGCAAAGGTCACACGTTCGAATCGTGTCGGGTGCGCCAGCGTTTTCAATGGCTTAGCAGCGGAGCTGCGCGAACCTCGTTATTAAGTGGCATCACCGGGGCAGCACGCTCCCCGCTTCATTGTTTAGCTTGGGGCGGTCGTCGGGAGCGCAAAGCGTCATGGCCGAATTCAAGCTTCACCTTCTAAAGCACCCGAACACGCTCGAGAGCGGCGGCCCGATCGACACCTTCGTCATCGAAGCGGAGGGCTTCGAAGCTGCTCGCCAGCAGGCAATCTGGATAATCGACGGCGCGCCGCGACACGCCTTCGAAGATTCACGCGACGTGTTTGTCCTTTGTGATGGAGATGGGTACGAGTTCGATCGCTGGGGTCCCAGCGATACACCGTAAATGTGACCGCGCCGCTGTGGAACAAAATGAGAACTTGGCCGTCGCGTGCCGACATGGCATAATTGATTCGGGCCGAGCGCGCCGCAGCGCGTTGCTCGCATGGCCGCGATAGAGAGCGCGAGCAGCGACGGCCAAATGCAGAACCTTCTTACGCCGGACAAGGCGCTCATCTTCCGGATCACCCACAGGGACAACTTGCCCTGGATAGTGGTGAACGGGCTTCACTGCGCGCGGTCCGATAGCCGCGACCCGAACTTCGTGCCGATCGGCAACGCGGAACTTATCGGCAAGAGGAGTGCGAGAGATATCCCTCCGCCGTATGGAGGGACTCTCTCTGACTACGTGCCTTTTTCTTTCACGCCAAGATCGCCCATGCTCTTAAATATCAAGACAGGGTACAATGTTATTCGCCAGCGTCGGAACGAAGAAATTGTCGTTCTGGTCACGTCGCTCCCGCATATCCGCAAGAAGAATATACCATTTCTATTCACAGATAGGCACGCCTACCTTACGGCTGCGCGTTTCACGGACGATCTAACGAAGCTGAACGCGATCGACTGGTCTATACTTAAGTCTAGCGACTTCAGGCGAGACAATGACGACTTGGGAAAGATGGAGCGTTACCAGGCTGAGGCACTAATTCACCGCCACGTCCCCATCGATGCCCTGATTGGTGTGGCATGCTTCAACGACGCTTCGAAGAACGCAGTGAACAAAATACTTGATGGAAGCCCCTTGGCCGACAAGGCGCTCAAAAAGCCGAGCTGGTACTTCTGATGATCACCTACACGACAGGCAATCTACTCGACGCCGACGTCGAAGCAGTGGTGAACACGGTGAACACCGTCGGTGTCATGGGTAAGGGTATAGCGCTCATGTTCAAAGAAGCTTTTCCAGATAACTTCAAAGAATATGAGGTGGCGTGCCGCGATAAGCGCGTTCATCTTGGGAAGATGTTTGTGACGGAGCGGCGAGATCTACTAGGCGGGCCCCGGTGGATCATCAACTTTCCCACGAAAGCACACTGGCGCTTCCCATCGAAGATAGAGTGGGTGCGAGATGGGCTCCGCGACCTTCGAGAGGTTATTGCCTCACGCAACATTCGCTCGATCGCTATACCTCCACTAGGTAGTGGGAACGGCGGGCTAGACTGGCAGGAAGTCAAGCCGCTGATTGAGCAGGAGTTGACCGGCCTCGATTCGGTCGAAGTTGTCGTGTATGAGCCCACATCCAAGTATCAAAACGTTGCTAAGCGTGAAGGCGTCGAGGCTTTGACGCCCGCCCGCGCTTTAGTCGCTGAACTTGTGCGAAGATATGCGGTCCTTGGGCTCGATTGCACACTCTTGGAGGTGCACAAGCTAGCATATTTCCTAGAGCGCAAAATCGAGTCGTTGCATTCCCAAAACCCTCTCAACTTGGAATTCAAGGCCCACCGATATGGGCCATACGCTCCCAAGCTAACTCATCTGCTAGATGCATTGGATGGTAGCTATCTTCATTGCGAGAAGCGATTGGGGGATGCTGGCCCGTTAGATCTCATCTGGTTCGAAGAAGCTAAGCGGGAGCGCTTGACTACTTATCTCACGACCGAAGGCAAACCCTACCTCAGGGCTTTAGATGCAACCTCAGCTGAGATCGACGGCTTCGAGTCTCCCCTTGGCATGGAACTCCTTGCGACAGTTCACTGGCTCTTGGAGCGTGGGGAGACGAAGCCCAGCGTAGCGGACGTGAAGCGTGGCCTTAGGGATTGGCCGGGCGGGTCTGCGGCGGGGGCCCGAAAGCTGAAGCTGTTTAATGACCGCCTAATCGGTTTAGCGCTTGATCGACTCAGCTCGGAAACGAGCTTAGCGGACTAGCGCCAGCTCACTTCCGGAGAGGAGAGCACCTTCGCTTCCTTCTTGGCTGAAACCGCTACAGCACAAGAGCTGCCGCCAATGTACGGACTGATCGGCAAGATGACGGCCCCTGTGGATCACCGAGGCCTGGGCGAGCCAGGACGCCCACCGTGCCTCCCTGTCGCTGCCCTCCGTCCAGGCCGCCATCGCCAAGGGTCGACCGCTGATCGCCGGCATGGAGACGCTGGCTGAGACGACACCCATCGGCGGCCACGGCCTGGGGTGACCTGAGCCCGCCGCCCCACATTTCCCTTGGTGAACGGTGTTTGGTTGGGCTCCATGGGGGCTGGAGACGTTTGGGCGCGGGGCCGGCAAGAGCCGCCGCCCACCTCAAGGGCAGGAGACCGGTCATGGCCGATGGATATGTGGACGTGCTGCGCGACAAGCGGGCTCAGGCGCGCAAGGTCGCCTATGAGACGCCGATCGAGGAGCTTCACCCGGCGCGGGCCTCGCTGTTTCGCGACGACGCCATGTGGCCGACCTTCGAGCGGCTGCGGAAGGAGTCGCCGGTCCACTACACGCCCGACAGCAA
>CALEOQ010000497.1 GCA_937910255.1 uncultured Caulobacteraceae bacterium
GGCATACGAGAGATGAGTGTTATGTTGTTTCAGGCAGAAGGCGGGATAAGAGATTAGGAGGTGAATGAAGTCCAGACGTGAGCACTTCCGATCTGCGGCGGAGGGCGGGAGGGACCGGCAGATCCTGAGCGACTGGGCGCTGAGGTTCAACGCCGAGGGGCCGGACGGGCCGATCGACCGCCAGGCTCCGGGGCCGAGGCCGAAGCTGACGCCCGAGCAACTGGCGGCCGTCGTCCGGCTGGTGGAGGACGGCCAGATCCTGGCCATTCACGGGGTGGTGCGCTGGCGGCTGATCGACCTTACCGGCTGGATTCACGAGGAATACGGCGTGTCTCTGGACCCAGCCGACTGGGCCGGATCCTCAAGGCGCTCGGCTACAGACGCCTGTCCGCCCGGCCCAGACACCACGCCCAGAACCCGCAGGCCCTGGAGGCCTTCAAGCGGGATTTTCCCCCTGCGGGTCCAGGAGATCCGCGAGCGGCTCCCCAGGCGAACCCGGCTTGAGGTCTGGTTCCAGGACGAAGCCCGCATCGACCAGAAGAACAAGCTCACCCGCCGCTGGGCAAGGCGCGGGACCCGACCGTCCGCGCCCAAGGACCAGCGCACCCAGTCGGCCTACCTGTTCGGCGCCATCTGTCCGCAGAAGGGAACCGCCGCCGGCCTGGTCATGCCCTATTGCGACACCCAGGCAATGAACGCCCATCTGGCCGAGATCAGCGCCCAGGTCGAGCCCGGCCATCACGCGATCCTGCTGCTCGACCAAGCCTGGTGGCACACCTCCCAGGCCCTCGAGACGCCGCCCAACATCACCCTCCTGCCGCTGCCGGCCAAGGCCCCGGAGCTCAATCCGGTCGAGAACCTCTGGCAGTTCCTGCGCGACAACCGCCTCTCCAGCCGCATCTTCAGGAACTACGCGGACATCGTCGATCACTGCTGCGCCGCCTGGAACACCATCGCCGACCAGCCCTGACGCATCATGTCCATCGGCCTCAGAGACTGGGCCCAGGAATACTGATCAGCGCCGGTTGGTATTACGCCTGGCCGGCTCGAAGGCCGCCAGTTGCGCGCGGAAGTCCTCGAAGGCGGCCTGACGAGAGATGTCGCCGCGGGCGCCCGGCAGGGCGCGGGCGTCATCGCCGCCGAACCAGTCGAAGAAGAAGGGCTCCCGGCGCAGGGCTTGCCGCCGGCCGCCAGCGCCTGGAACGCCGCCTGGGCGAGGCTGGAATCGGCGTCCATCCCATAGCTGCGCACCCCCAACCGGCGACGCATGGCACTCACCAGCTCGGCCCAGTAGGAGCCCGCAAACCTGTTCAGCGCCTCGACCAGGGGTTCGGGCGGACTGACCAGGCAAAAGCAGCCGCCCGGCTGGCGCAGGTTCCAGAACACCGCCTCGGCCTAGCGCCCAAAGCTGTAGAGGCCGCTGTGGTCGAAATAGGCGGCCACGAAGTTGGATCGTTGCGCGGCAGGAGGCGGTCGGGGCCGTAGTCGGAGCTCTCGCCGGTGATGTTCATATTGCCGGTGCTGAGCACCCCGTGGACGAAGCCCCCGCCATCCAGGACGCGCCAGCCGCGCCATGCGCCCGCTCGCCGCCCCCGGCAGGGCGGCCGGACGATCTTCCGCCTCTTGCCCCGGCCTACGACCTGGCGAGGCGGCTGGCGGCGATGCTGCCGGGCGATCTCGACCACGTCTTCTTCGCCGAGAGCGGCTCGGTCTCGGTGGAGATCGCCATGAAGATGGCGATCCAGTTCTGGATCAATCGCGGCGTGTCCGGGCGCTCGAAGTTCGTCAGCTTCCTCGGCGGCTATCACGGCGACACGCTCGCCACCATGACCATCTGCGACCCGGAAGAGGGGATGCACAGCCTGTTTGCAGGCGTCATGCCCAGCCAGCACGTGGTCGCCCTGCCCCGCGACGCCGACAGCGAAGCCGCCCTCGACGCCCTGCTGGCCGACAAGGGCCACGAGATCGCCGCCCTGATCGTCGAGCCGCGCATCCAGGGCGCCGGCGGCATGCTGATCCACGACGATGAGGTGCTGCGCCGCCTGCGGGCCATCGCCGACCGCCACGACGTACTGCTGATCTTCGACGAGATCTTCACCGGCTTTGGCCGCACGGGCGACCTGTTCGCCTGCCAGGGCGCGGGTGTGACGCCCGACATCATCACGCTCTCCAAGGCGCTGACCGGCGGCACCCTGCCCCTGTCGGCCGCCGTGGCCAGCCGCCGGGTCTTCGAAGCCTTCTGGTCCGACGATGCGGGCGCGGCCCTGATGCACGGGCCGACCTATATGGCCAATCCCCTGGCCTGCGCGGCGGCCGGCGCCTCCCTCGACCTCTTCGAAGCCGGCGGCTGGAAGGCCGATGTGGCGCGGATCGAGGCCGCCTTGAGGTCGGGCCTGGAGCCCTGTCGTCAGGCCAGGGGGGTGGTCGATGTCCGCACCCTGGGCGCCATCGGGGTGGTGGAGTTCGAGGCCGCGGTGGACGCAGGCGCGCTGTGCCAGCGGTTCGCCGAGCTGGGCTGCTGGATCCGCCCCATGGGCAAGGTGGTCTATCTGACGCCGCCCTTCGTCACTACCGATGAGGAGTTGGACCGCCTGACTGGCGCCATCCAAACCGTGCTGGGCGCGCCCGCGGCCGGGCGCTAAGCTCGCGCCCATGGACGCCCAGGCCATTCTCGACAGCCTCGACCTGATTGCTAAGCACAGCGAAGATCCTGCGCCGCAGGTCTATGCTCGCCTGTTCGCCCGCTATCCTGAAACCGAGGCCCTGTTCATCGGCGACAAGCGCGGGGCGGCCCGAGGCCAGATGCTGCGCCAGGCCATCGAGACCCTGCTGGACTATCTGGGCCCCAACGCCTTCGCCGCCAACTTCCTGCGGGCCGAGCTGCGCAATCACGACGACATCGGCGTGCCGGCCGACATCTTCCCCGCCTTCTACAAGGCCATGGCCGAGGCCTTCGCCGACATCGCCGGCGAGGCCTGGACGCCGGCCATGCAGGCCGCCTGGGATGAGTTCACGGCCGAGGTCGAACAGATCGTCCAGGCGCCCGCCCAGACGATCTGAACCTCAGGCCAGCGCTGCCTTGAGCGACGCCGCCGTGGCCTTGGCCGCCTCGCCCACGGCCGGCGAGACGTCGGCCATGATGTAGAAGTCGTGGATCAGGCTGGGATACTCGATGTGCTCCACCTGGACCCCGGCCGCCCGCAGGCGCTCGGCGTGGTCGCGACCCTCGTCCTTCAGCGGGTCGAAGCCGGCCGTGACCACCAGGGCCGGCGGCAGGCCCGCGCAGTCCATCTTGCCCAGCATGGCCCGGTGGGACTGGGGATGGCCGATGGCCGCCAGGCACTTGTCGAACCAGGCGATGGCCTGCTTGGTCAGCAGGGGGCCGTCCAGCGCCTGACGCGACGCCGTCTCCTTTTCCGGCCATATGCCGGGATAGAGCAGCAGCTGGAAGGCCAGCCGGCGCTGGGGATCATCCTTGAGGTCGGCGGCCACCGAGGCGGCCAGGTTGCCGCCGGCCGAATCCCCGCCCACGGCGATGCGGGCCGGATCGAAGCCGATTTCCGCGGCATGGTCGAAGGCCCAGCGGGTGGCGGCGAGCGCATCGTCATGGCTGGCGGGGAATGGGTTTTCCGGCGCCAGGCGGTAGTCCACTGACAGCACCCGGACGCCGGCCAGAGCCGCCATCCGTCGGCAATGGCCGTCATGGCTTTCCAGGTCGCCGATCACGAAGCCGCCACCGTGGAAATAGACGAGGCCGCCGGTGGTCGAAGGCGCCCCGGCCGGGGTGTAGAGCCTCGCCGGAATCTCGCCGGCCGCGCCGTCGACCTTCAGGTCGCGGACGCTGACATCCTTGGGCGCATTCTGGTCGGCGGCCTGGCGCTGCATGCGATAGCCGGCGCGGACCATGTCCGGCGGCAGGGCGTCCAGGGGCGGAGGGGTCTGGCCCTCGGCGGCCTTGGCCTGGGCCTCCAGCATGGCCTGAAAGTGGGGATCCATCATCGGCGTCTCCTCCTGGGGGGCGTCTTTTGGGGGGTCGTCGCGCTCTTGCCGGCGCAGTCACGAAAACGGCCCCCGACATCGCCGGGGGCCGCTGGTCTTTCGAGCCGAAGCCTACTCGGCGGCTTCCTTGGGCGCGTAGCCCATGACCGCCTTGACC
>CALEOQ010000498.1 GCA_937910255.1 uncultured Caulobacteraceae bacterium
GGGGCGGCGCCGGGGTGGTGGGGAACGAGAATGGCGGGACGTGACCGGACGCCGAGGCGGCTGTAGGGGCGCTTCCCGGGCTTGGCGCCTATACAGAGGCGGAGGTGGCGGCGATCGCCTTTGATGAGGCGACCAATGTGGTCGACGGCAATGTCGAGCGGGTGATGGCCAGGCTGTTTGCGGTGGAGACGCCCCTGCCGGCCGCCAAGCCCGAGCTGAAGGCGCTGGCCGCCGCCCTGGTGCGCGATGAGCGCCCCGGCGACTGGGCCCAGGCGCTGATGGATCTGGGCGCCACGGTCTGCCGACCCAAGTCGCCGCTCTGTGACCGCTGTCCCCTGGCCAGCGCTTGTGCAGGCCTGGCCACGGGCGCGCCGGAAACCTATCCGCGTAAGACCGCCAAGGCCGCCCGGCCCCATCGGCACGGCGTGGCCTATATCCTGACCCGCGGGGATGAGGTGGGCCTCATGCGCCGGCCGCCCAAGGGCCTGCTCGGCGGGATGCTCGGCCTGCCCACCAGCGACTGGCGGGATGCGCCCTGGTCGGACGCCGAGGCCCTGGCGCAGGCGCCGGCTCAGGCCGACTGGCGCAGCGCAGGCGAGGTGGAGCACGTCTTCACCCACTTCTCCCTGACCCTGAGGCTGCTGCGGGCCGACGGCGAGGCGGAGGGCGTGATCTGGACGGCGAGGCGCGACCTCGACGCCCTGCCGAGCGTGTTCCTGAAGGCGGCGCGGGCCGGGCTGTCGAACCTGCTGTAGCGGCGCCCCGCGTTTGCCGCCGCTCCATCGTCATCCTGGGCCTTGTGCCCAGGATCCCTCGCGAGGCTTGCGCCCGCCTTCGACAGGGATGCTCGCCACAAGGGCGAGCATGACGATGGGAGTTTTCGTGGCTCTAAGCCGCCACCGCCGGGGCGTCCTTGCGCATCTTGATCCGCAGGACGTCGATGGGGGCGAGGCCGGCGTCGGTCTTGAAGTGCCAGTAGGTCCAGCCGTTGCAGGCCGGCGCCGACTGCACCATGGCGCCGACCTTGTGGATCGAGCCGGTCATCTCGCCCACCGCCAGGCTGCCGTCGGCGCGGACCCGGGCGGCCCGTTCGCCCTTGGGGCAATAGAGCACGTCGCCGGGACGCAGCAGGCCCGCCTCGACGATCTGGCCGAAAGGCACGCGCGGCTCCGAACGCTTGGAGCCGGTCACCTGGACGTCCTCGGGCGAGACGGGGATCACCTTCGAGATGCGGGTCTTGGCCACGGCGATGTACTCGTCTTCCTTCTCCAGCCCGATGAAGCGCCGGCCCAGCCGCTTGGCGGCGGCCCCGGTGGTCCCGGAGCCGAAGAAGGGGTCGAGGATCAGGTCGCCGGGCTTGGTGGAGGCCAGGATCAGCCGGTGCAGCAGGGCCTCGGGCTTCTGGGTCGGGTGGGCCTTGGCGCCGCTGGCGTCCTTGATGCGCTCCTCGCCGGTGCACAGGGGGAAGGTCCAGTCCGAGCGCATCTGCAGCTCGTCATTGGCCATCTTCATGGCGTCATAGTTGAAGGTGTAGCGCCGCCCGCCGCGGGACTTGGCCGCCCAGATCAGTGTCTCGTGGGCATTGGTGAAGCGGGTGCCCTTGAAGTTCGGCATGGGGTTGGTCTTGCGCCACACGACATCGTTGAGGATCCAGAAGCCCAGGTCCTGCAGCGTCGCGCCGACGCGGAAGATGTTGTGATAGCTGCCGATCACCCACAGGGCGCCGTCGTCCTTCAGCACCCGACGGCACTCGGCCATCCAGGCCTTGGTGAAGGCGTCATAGGCCGCGAAGCTCTCGAACTGATCCCAGTCGTCATCGACGGCGTCGACCTTGGAATTGTCCGGCCGCAGCAGGTCGCCGCCCAGCTGCAGATTGTAGGGCGGGTCGGCGAACACCAGGTCGACAGACCCCGACGGGAGCTTCTTCAGCTCCTCAATGCAATCGCCTTGGATGATGGTCTCGGCGGGAAAGCTCATGGACGCCCCTCGGATCTACAGAAGGGAATCTTCCCCCATCGTGGTGAAGGGGCCGTTTCGAAACGTGGTGAACGAGGGGTTAAGTCGGCGGGGCCAGGGGAGCCGCCGGGGTTGCGCCGCGTTGGGGCTGGATGAGTTCCACCCTGCTCGTGCTCCTCGGGAGCGTCCTGCTGCTTCTAGCTGCCTGGGACGTGTTCATCACCACCCTGACCCTGCGGGGCGGCGGGCCGGTGGTGCGCAGGGTCACGCGCCTGGCCTGGTCAGGTCTGCTGGCGCTCCACCGGCGGGGCGTCCGACCGGGCCTTCTCGGCTTTGGGGGCGGCCTTGCCGTGGCGCTCAGCCTTATCCTCTGGGTGATCCTGCTGGCCGCAGGCTGGGGAATGGTGTTCGCCGGCCTGCCGGGCGCCGTGATCGACGGATCTACCGGGGCGCCGGCCGACCTGCTCTCGCGCCTCTATTTCGCCGGCTTCAATCTCTTCACCCTTGGGGTAGGCGACTATCGCCCGTCAGGCCCCCTGGCCCAGGCGCTTACCGTCGCGGCTTCGGCCAGCGGGCTGCTCGCCATCACCCTGACCATCACCTATCTGGGGCCGGTGGTGTCCGGCGGGGTCAGCCGCCGGGCGCTGGCCGGCGAGATCAGTCTGTTGGGCCAGACACCTGACGAGATCATCGAGGCCGCCCGCGCCCAGGGGGCCGACCGCTTCGCCGCCCAGCTTGAGGGGCTCGCCCCGGCGATCCTGAAGATGGCCGAGCAGCATCTGGCCTATCCGGTGCTGAGCTATTTCCACGCGCCCCAGCCACGGCTGGCCCTGCCGCTGCGACTGGCCAGCCTGTATGAGGCCTTGTTGATCCTGCAGGTGGAAGCCGCCGAGCACACCACGGCGGCGCGCACCGATGCGGCGGTTCTTGCGGCGATCGAAATCTACGTGGTCCGCCTGGACGATTCGTCCCCACCGTCGGAGGGGCTGGTCCGGCAAGGCGGCTCCCAAACCCGCGAGCGCCTGCGGGCCATGGTCGAGCAGGACGGATGGCGCTGGCGCGACGTTCTGGAGACGCCGGCCGCGCCCTAGTTCAGCTGGTCGGCGAGGTTCTGTTCGGCGAAGCTTGCGGAGAGGCGTTCGCCCCGCAGCACCTTCTGCACCGGCGCCCAGCTGGCCCGGTGGATTTCGCAGGGGCCGAGGCGCTCCAGGGCGTCGATATGGACCGGCGCGCCATAGCCCTTGTGGCCGGCGAAGCCATAGCCGGGATAGCGTTCGTCCATCTCGATCATCAGCCGGTCGCGCGCCACCTTGGCCAGGATCGAGGCCGCGGCGATGGACAGCGACTTGCCGTCGCCGCCGACCACCGTCTTGATCGGGCAGGGCAGCTTGAAGGGATAGTTGCCGTCAACCAGGGCGAAGACCGGCGTCACCGCCAGGGCCTCGATGGCCCGGCACATGGCCAAGCCCGCGGCGTGCAGGATGTTGAGCTCGCCGATCTCGTCCACCGAGGCGAAGCCGACGCCCCAGGCGATGGCGGAAGCCTTGATCTCGATCTCCAGCGTCGCGCGCGCCTTGGCCGTCAGCTTCTTGGAATCGTTCAGGCCGGCCGGAATGCGCGCCGGATCGAGGATCACCGCGCCGGCGCTGACCGGGCCGGCCCAGGGGCCGCGGCCGGCCTCGTCCACGCCGCAGACGGGCGCGGGGCAGGCGGTCTCCAGCAGCAGGTCCGGGACAACGAGCCGGGGGGCGGGGAGCAGGGGTGCGGGCTTGCGGGCCATCAGGCGCTCATAGCCGCGACTTGGTCGTGACGGAAGCAGCAGGTGAGGTGATCATTGACCATGCCCACGGCCTGCATGAAGGCGTAGACGATCACCGGGCCGACGAATTTGTAGCCCTGGGCCTTCAGGGCCTTGGACACCTCGACGGCCAGCGGCGTCTGGGCCGGGACCTGACCGATCTCGCTCCAGCGGTTCTGGATCGGCTTGCCGTCGGTGAAGGCCCACAGGAAGGACGACAGGTCCTGGCCTCGCTCGCGCATGTCCAGATAGATGCGCGCACTGGCGATGGCCGCATCGATCTTGGCGTTGGAGCGCACGATGCCCGCATTCTCCATCAGCCGGGCGCGGTCGGCCTCGCCGAAGCGGCCGACGATCTCGGGATCGAAGCCCGCGAAGGCCTCGCGAAAGGCCTCGCGCTTGCGCAGGATGGTGATCCAGGAGAGCCCGGCCTGAAAGCCGTCGAGCACCAGCTTCTCCCACAGCGCCCGGGCGTCATACTCCGGCACGCCCCAGTCGGTGTCGTGATAGGCCTCGTACAGCGGGTCCCCCGCCATGCCGCGCCACCCGCATCGAATCAGCTCGCTGCTCATGGGCGAAGTCTCGCCGGGGCCTTGCGGGGTCGCAAGGGTTGGCGCTTTCCCCTTACCCGTCATGGTCGGGCTTGACCCGAGCATCCCTGTCGAAGGCGGGCGCGAGCGTCACGAGGGATCCTGGGCACAAGGCCCAGGATGACGGGTTCTATGCCGCAGGCGTCAGGCCAGCGCCCGCTCAAACCAGTCCGGCCGCACCACCTGCACCGGTCGACCATCCACAGTCAGCTCGACGCCCTCGATCCGGTCCAGGCGCAGGGACGCCATGGCCAGGCCGTCGGCCCCGCTCAACACCTGGCCGGCCCGCAGCTCGCCCGCCAGCACCTCGGCGCCGGAGATCGGAAGAGCACACGTCTGAACTCCAGTCACGTCGTAATCTCGTATGCCGTCTTCTGCTTG
>CALEOQ010000499.1 GCA_937910255.1 uncultured Caulobacteraceae bacterium
GAGGAGAGGAAGGTCAGAGTAGAAGGACTAAAGTAAAGGAGCGGAGATAGAGAAGGGAAGAGAATGGGGGAATTTTTTTTTTCAAGCAGAAGACGGCATACGAGATTACGACGTGACTGGAGTTCAGACGTGTGCTCTTCCGATCTCGGGGGGGCGGAGTCCAGGCGTTCCGGCTTGATCAGGTGATCGACATCCACCTCCAGGGCGCGGCATAGGCGGATCAGCACCTCATAACCCAGGGAGGCCTGGCCAAGCTCGACCTTGGAGAGGCTCGACAGGGGGACTTCGGCGCGGGCGCTCAGCTCGGCCAGGGTCCAGCCCCGGGCATGACGCAGGCGCCGGATGGCGGCCCCGACGGCCGCCGACAGGCCCGCGGTCATGGTCTTGGCCCATCGGCAGGGCTGAACCGGAAAATGGCGGCGAAACGATCGGGCAAGGGGCGGAGGCTCTTAAGGCGGGATTATCCATGCTTAGGCCCGATGAGCGCGCAAGGCCAAGCTCAGTTGCTCGGCCATCATGTCCTTCAGCCGCTGTGGCCCCAGAATCTCCACCTTGTCGCCCCAGCTGAACAGGTGCCAGGCCAGCTCCCGCATGCCGCTGGCCCGGAAGGCGACCAGCACCGAACCGTCCGGCTGGGGCGTCGCCTGCTGGGTGGAGTGGAAACGCCAGCCCAGCGCCTCCTCGGCGCCGTGGGACCGGATCCGCAGCCGCACATCTTCCACGTCGTCCTGGTAGATGCCAAAGCTGCGATCGACGAAGGCGGCCAGGGAAAAGCCGGCCGGTGGCGTGGCCGGCGCGGCCAGCACCCGCACCTCGGCCAGCCGATCCAGTCGCCAGGTGCGGGGCGCGCCGGCCTCGCCCTCGGCGGCCACCAGATAGTTGCTGCGGCCAAACAGCAGACCCAGCGGACTGACCTCCCGCATCCGGCCCGGCGTGCTGCCGCCCATATAGGCGAAGGCCAGCCGGCGCAGGCTGACAATGGCCTCTCGCACCTGGCGCAGCACCGCCTCGTCTTCGAACGGCCGAGGCCCCGGCGCCACGGCGATGGCCTCGGCCTGCAGCACGGCCTCCAGGTCCGGCGCCAGGCGTCGCCGGGCTGGGGCGCGCATGGCCGACAGCACCTTGGTCTCCAGCCGGCTGAGCGCGGCCGCCCGTCCGATCCCGCCGCTGGCCCGGAAGTGCTCGGCCGCCGCCCGCAGCGCCCCCAGCTCCTCGGCGTCCGGGGTCTGGAAGACGCCATCCAGGCCGGCGGGGATGCGGAAGCGCCGGGTGGGCGGGTCGTCGATCTCCTCGAACTGCGGGAACAGCTCGCGCAGGGCGTCGCGCATTCGCTCGGCCGTGCGCCGGCCGACGCCGACGGCCTCGGCCATCTCGTCCAGGGTCAACCCTTCGGCGGTGCTGGCTAGGGCCCGGGCCAGGTCCAGCAACTGGGCGGCCTTTTCGTGTCGCATGGGCGCTCCAAAAAGCTACGTCCGATTCTGACGCATGGCGGTCCTAGGGTCCAGGGTGTCGAACGGAACGGAGATCGCCATGCCCGCCGCCCACCGCCAATCCCGCCCATCCCGCCAGCGCGCCGCCGCCCCGGCGCCGCTGCTCGACCTGGCGGCGCGCCCCGAGGCCCCGGGCGCCGACCTGATCGCCGCGGTCCTGACTCATGCCGACCTGGAGACCCGCCTGGGACCCCAGCGGGTCCGCCGGTCCCTCTCGCCCTACCGGGCCGCCGAACTCCGCGAGGCCGGACGGCTCAACGGCGCCGAGGCCGCCCGCAGCCTGGACTTGGCGGTCATCTGGGACGAGGCCGAGGCCGAGGTGGTGCGGGTGATCGACGACGCCCCCCTGCGCTGCAAGACCCAGTCGAGCCGCGCCTGGTGGGAGGACGCCTGGGAGGAGGAGCTCTGGCAGGCGCCTGCGCCCCGTCCGGCCCTGCGCACGGTCAAGGGCGGCCGCCGGTGAACCTGCCCGCGCCCCCGTCTTCATTCGCCCCCACCCTGTTCCAGGCCCGGCTGCCTGGGGCGGCCCCGGCCCAGACGCGTCTCCGACTTGACCGCAGCCTGCGGCCGGTCCAATCGCCGGCCCATGTCGAAAGTCACCCCCGCCACCCAGGTCCTTGACCGCGCCGGCGTGGCCTATGGCCTACACACCTACGACTACGATCCCGGCGCCGACAGCATCGGCCGGCACGCAGCCCTGAGCCTGGGGGTCGATCCGGCGATCATGTTCAAAAGCCTGATGACCCTGGTGGACGGCAAGCCGGTCTGCGCCGTGCTGCCCTCGGACCGGGAGGCGGCGCTCAAGCGTCTTGCCCAGGCCGCGGGCGGCAAGACGGCGGTGATGATGGCGCCCGACAAGGCGGAGCGGATGACCGGCTACAAGGTGGGCGGGATCAGTCCGCTGGGCCAGAGGCGCGCCTGTCTCGTGGTGGTGGAGGCCGCCGCCCTGGATCACGCCCAGATCTTCGTCAATGGCGGCCAGCGGGGCCTGCAGATCCAGATCGCCCCGGCCGACCTGGTCGCCGTCCTCGGCGCGGCCGTCGCCAGCTTCAGCTAGAACGGACAGCCGCGCCGGCGCATTTGTTTGGGCGCCGTGGCGTCAATGGGCTTAGGTTACCGCTGTTCACGCGACATCCTTTGAGTTCGGATGGGTCGGAGTACAGATGGGCACGACAGCAACGACCTCAGCGGTTCTGGCTCGGCGGCGCAGCTATCACGTCGGCAATGTCCGTTCGCAGCTCTCATCGGCCGCCAGCGCCCTGCTAGAGTCCGAGGGCGCCTCGGCGCTCAGCCTGCGGGCCATCGCCCGGCGGACCGGCGTGGCCCTGGGCACCGTCTATTATCATTATGCCGACAAGCACGCCCTGCTGGCCGGTCTGGCCGTGGAGGGGTTCCGCAACCTGGCCGAGGCCCTTCACGACGCCGCCGACGCCCGCGGCGAGGTCAGCGGTCTTCGAGCCGCCGGTATGGCCTATCTAGCCTTCGTACGCGCCCGCCCGGCCCTCTATGGCCTGATGTACGAGATGCGCGATGTCGGCCGCCGCGAAGAGGTCGAAGAGGCCGAGAGCGCCGCCTTTGGCGAGATGATCCGCGCGGTTGGCCTGGACTTCAAACCGGGCGCCGACCCCGATGTGATCCGCCAGGTCGCCCAGGCGATCTGGGCCTGCGCCCGGGGAGTCGCAGCCCTGGCCCTGGCCCGGGGCGGGCCTGGACGACTCGACTCCGAGACTGTGCGCGAGGCCGTTCTGGGCCTGGAAGTCCTGGTCTCACGGCGCTGAATTCCCGTCATACGCGCGCCAGCACGCCTCATTCTCGCGTGGCGACGCCTGTTTGAATTTTCGCCTATCCGAACAGTGTTCGACTGGTCCAGCTTGGTTTTATCAATTTCGCACGACGGGCCAAAAAAGAGCCTGCGGCGGCTGGGAGGAAACCAATGAACCACACACTGCGCTTGCGCAGCCTTTTCGTTATGGGCGTCTCGACGGCGGCCATCGTTGCGGCTACGCCCGCCTTCGCTCAACAAGCCACCATGCTGGAAGAGCTCGTCGTCACCGCCGAGCGCCGTGACCAGAGCCTGCAGGACGTGCCCGTCGCGGTCACGGCCTACACCAGCGAGCGCCGCGACCTTCTAGGCATCGCCACGGTCGAGGACCTGGCCCGCTCATCGCCCAGCGTGGCCTACACCAACAATGACCGCCTCTCGATCCGGGGCTTCGGTCGCCTGACCAACGCCATCGGCACCGACCCGTCGGTGGCCCTCTATTCCGACGGCATCTTCTCCAACTCGATGGCGGACTCCTCGACCCCGTCCCTGTTCATCGAACGGACCGAAATCCTGCGCGGCCCCCAGGGCACTCTCTATGGCCGTAACTCGGTCGGCGGCGCCCTGAACATCATCGGCAAGCGGCCGGCCTACGAATTCGAAGGCGAGTTCCGCGGCGCCGTGGGCAACTACGGCACCTGGCAGACCGATCTGCTGCTGAGCGGCCCGGTGACCGAGGGCCTCCGCTTCCTGGTCGGCGGCTCGCTCCAGCGCCGGGAAGAGGGCTTCATCGACAATATCGGCCCGGCCGGCGACACCAGCGCCGTCAAGCGCTACATGTTGGAGGCGCAGGTCGAGGCCGACCTGGGCGAGAACATCGTGGCGCGCCTGCGCTACTCGAAGTTCGACTGGGACGACTCCTACGGCGTCGGCAACGTGCACGAGGCGGTCATCACGCCCTATGACACCGCCTCGATCACCGGTCTCGGCAACTCAGCTCTCTACTACAACCCGACCTTCGGGTTCGCCGGGGTCAATCCGAGCACCACGGACGAATACAAGATCAACACCAACCAGACCAATGAAGGCAAGCTCAGCGACCACCATCGCCTGCACTTCGACCTGACCTGGGACCTGGGCGGCGCCACCCTGAAGTACCTCGCCGGCTATCAGGAGTATGTCTACAACACCAACGGCGATGAGGACCGCTCGGCCCGCACGGGGAACTACAGCATCCCCGCCGCCACGCCGTTCGGCGCCTACACGGCGACCAATGTCTCTCCGAACCAGCGCTTCTTCTACGAGGAAGACCAGAGCTGGTATTCGAACGAGATCAACCTGTCGTCGAACTCCGACGGTCCGCTGCAGTGGATCACCGGGCTCTATCAGTACCACCAGGACTACTCGCAGCCCCAGGGCCTGCGCGTCCTGGGTGATCCCGCCATGCTGAACCCG
>CALEOQ010000500.1 GCA_937910255.1 uncultured Caulobacteraceae bacterium
GGGGGCCCATCGGGGGCCGGCGCCGCGGGTCCGGGGCGTCCGGCGAGGAGAGGCTAGCCGAAGTGGTGAAGGGTCAGGACCACGGACAGGCAAGGCCGTTCGGGGGCGGCAAAGCACCTGCACGCGCGGGCGGGGACCGGTTGGGCCACCTGGGTCGGCAGGTTGGGGGCGGTGACGCCCTCCACAGGGCCCGGCGGGGGGGCGGCCGCGGTCTCCACCGGCGGCGGCAGGGGCGTCAGGACGGTCCCGGCCTCATCGGCGGCGGCCAGGGCGCCGGTCTCGTCCACGCCCACATCCAGCGCGCCGGTGGCGACGCCATTGCGCTCGGCGCATTCGCTCAGGGTGACTTCGCCGACGAACTGCCCGCCCACAAAGCATCGCAGGGGGCGAGCCGGGTCCATGCGGCCTTCGTCGAGCTCCGTCGTCTCCACCACCAGACCGCCCTGGGAGGCCGGCGGCGCATCTGGCGCTGAGTCATCGCTCCGCGCCAACAGCCCGACGGCGATCCCCATTCCAGCCAGGAGGGCGAGCGCGCCGCCCGCCAGAGCCAGCACAATTCGACGGTCGTTCAGGAAATCCATGGGGCCTCGCACGCGGGGGTCCTGCCAGAGATCACATCGAAGCGTCGGGCGCCTCGACAAAATCCGATCAGCGATGCGCCGGCCTTGCCTGCGCCATCCTCAGGGCAAGGCCTCTAGACCGGGCCTGTGACCGTGGCAAGACGAGGCTCAGCCGCCGCCGGTCAACCGGTCGAGGGCGGCCTGATAATTGGCGATCTGGTTGGTCATATAGGCCGGCGCCTGGCCGACCGCCGCGGCGGCCTCCCGCTGGGCCAGCACGCTCCGCGGCGTCGCGGCGTCGCGCAGGGCCGTATAGATCTTGCGGATCACGCCCTGCGCCTGGGTCAGCTCGGAAATGGCGTGGCGAACCTGTTCGGGCGTGTCGAGATTGAGCTGGGAGTGCAGGCCCAGACCATAGAAGTCCCCCTTGCCGTCGGCGGAGACGGTCTTGCCGTCTTCCAGCTTGGTGGCGCGAACCACCCCTTCGGCGAGACCCAGGACCTCCAGGGCGTCCCGCCCCTCCTTGCCTGGGGTGAGCTCGATGACCGAGCGCTCGTTCAGCGGCTTGATCTGCAGGCGGCGCACGCCGTCGGTGATGGCGGTATCGACCTTGACCTGGAAGCCCGTCGCCCGGCGGATCTTGAGCATCAGGCTCTCAAGGGTTTCATCCACGGCGATGGTCACCGTCTTGGGGCGCCCGCCATTGGCGCTGATATTGAACTCATCCCCGGCCCGCAGGCCGCTGACCGCCGTCAGATTGGATGAATCCTTGAAGGTCAGCTGGCCGGTCGGCAGGCCCAGGCGATCGAGGACGCTGGCGCCCTGATCGGCGATGGCGATCGACCCTGGGGTGGCGAAGCCGTCCTTGCCCGTGAAGCGCTGCGACCAGACCACGTCGCCGGCCGCCACATCCAGGCGCGCCAGGAAGCCGTCGGCCTCGCCCTTGGGAACCTGGCCCGGCAGGTCCTCCGCACCCGCCTGCCCCGTCAGCCAGACCTGACCGCCGGAAACGGCGAGGCCCGCGGCCTTGTCGTCGCCCGTCCCGCCGTAATAGGCGACGACGTCGGCGGGATTGGCGGTGAGAGTCGCCGAAATTTGCGCCGCGAAGGCGTCGATGCCGCCGGCATGGGCGCGGGTCACCGTCCCGGCGTCCAGGGCTGTGTTGCGGGTCGAGCCGGCGACCACAAGATTGCCGTTGTCGAGGGCCAGCCCCGTAATGGTCCCGCCCTGGAGATCCCCCAGATCGCGCTGCGCCACCTGAACCGGCGCGCCGCCCGAGATATCGAACCGGCGCACGACGGCGCGGCCATTCTCCATGCTGGCGGTGACCAGGGCGTCGCCATCCACCACCAGGCCGGCCGGCTTGTCGTCAAAGGCCGTGCCGAAGGACTGGGTGAACAGCGACACGGGCTCGCCCTTGGCGTTGAGCCCAAAGCCCTGAATGTAGGAGTCCGTGCCGCCGAGAGCCGTGGCGCCTGGCATGGATGACTTCGAGCGACCGGACACATAGACCTGCCCGTCGGCCCCGAAGGCGATGTGCGTCGCCTCGTCCTCCTGCCGCGAGCCGCGGCGGGCGGTCCAGACTTCCTCGCCCTTGTCGTTGAACACCGTGACGAAGCTGTCGCTCATCTCGGCCAGGGCGGGCGAGTCTCCGGAATTCAGCGGGCCGTCCACTGCGCCGTTCAACTGGCCGGTGACCGAACCGGCCACGGCCACCTGGCCGTCGGCGGAAACCGCCAGGGCCAGGCCCTTGGCGTCTTCCGAAGCGCCCAGGACACGGGAATAGAGCAGCTTGCCGGCGGAGTCGTATTTGAGCAGCGCCACGTCGCGCTCGCCCTTGATCGACTGGCCGGAAATGTCACCGTTCACGTCGGCCAGGACATAGACCGAGCCATCCGCCGCCGCCTGGCTGGCGCGCACGGTCTCGATCTTGCCTTCGAGAGGATTGGCGAAGATGCGGCCTTCGACCCAGTGGGCCTCGCCAGCTGGCTGCAGGGGCGCGCTCACCGTACCCGTTCCGTCTTGGAACTTGAGCAGCTGGTGAGTCTGCACGCCGTCATCGGTGTCGACCTTGCCGTCGGGGTCCGGATCGCCGACCTTCTGGGTCATGTAGATCGCCGGGGCGGTGTCCGCGGCCGTGAAGGTCACCTGTTCGGTGATGTCGGTCTTGATCTTCATCGCCCACTGATCGGGCGCCGGCGGCAGCTTGATGGTCCGGCCGGCCGAGGTGAAGGTGCGCTCTTCCCCCGGGATTCTCTGCTGGGCGAAACGCGTCGTCACGCCAGCAGCTTCCAGCTTGGAATTGATGTGATTGATCACGTTGGGCAGCGTGCGGGTCTGGGCGCCCATTTCGGCGAGATCGATCGCGATATCGATGCTGCTGTTGATCTGCTTGATCGCGATGTTGAACTTCACATCGCCTTCGAAGGCGGGGACGGCGCTGCTGGCCGTTCCGGAAACCAGCGGGGCCGTGACGTACTCGCTCTTGCCCCGGGAGATTCCGACCTTGGCCCGGGCGGTGTCGGCCACCTCAGAGAGACCCAGGCGGACGTCGTCGAACTTGGCCTTGTCCACATAGCCGCTGAGCTCGGCCATGCCCTTGGTGAAGGCCGTGGTGATCCGGTTGGTGTCGAAGCTGGTGAGGTTCTTGGTGTTCATCTTCTCGGCCAGCGCGGTCAGCGTGCCGAGGCCCTGATAGAGGGCGAACAGTTTCTTGTAGTCCGAGCTGGCGCCCGCGAGGTCGAGGGTGGCGGCGGACTCATCGATGATTCGCCCGCCCTGCAGGGCGCTCTTCAGCAGAGCCGAGGAGTCGATCGGCGTGGCCTGCGTCGACCAGGGGGCGGTGGGGGCGTATTTCTGGGTGACGGAGCTGCCCGAGGAGGAGGACGAACTTCCACCGACCCCGCCCAGCTTGGCCTGGTAGTAGTTCATCAGCAGATTGGAATCGAACCCAATCACGGCGGCCCCCTGGCGCAGACCCTATGCCTGCCCATGCATCATCGGGTCTCAAGCCTTACGGCCGGTTAAGCTCCGCCAAATGAATGGCCCGGAACACCCGCGCGCTCCGGGCCATCACGACGCCCCGTCGAGACTTGAACGATCAGAACCCTACTGGAAGAGCGACAGGATCACCTGCGGCGCCTCGTTGGCGATCGACCGGGCCTGGGCGCCAATCTCCTGCTGCACCCGCAGGGCCCGCAGCCGGGCGCCCCCCTTGGCCAGGTCAGCGTCCACCCGCTTCCCCACCCCCGCTGTGATCACGTCGCTCCCCGCCTCCCCGCACCCC
>CALEOQ010000501.1 GCA_937910255.1 uncultured Caulobacteraceae bacterium
GCGGCGACCACCGGGAGCTACACGCTTTCCCTGCACGCCGCTCGTCCGATCTGGGTCGACCGACAGCAATTGCCAAGCCCTTATGGGGCTTGGAGCCGGCTGCGACCACGACGCGTAGCTGCCCATCTTAGCCCCGCCGAGGATGGTCGGGGCTCTTTCTGCCGAAAGCCTGCACTGGCCCTCCTCACTCAGGAGACAGCCGTCATGCCCTCCATCTTACCCTTGCCTGAAACACCGCGTTTGGAGACCGAGCGCTTAGTCCTTCGTCCATTGGCGATCAAGGATGCTCCAGCCATTCAGCAGCACTTCGCGCATTGGGAAATGGTGCGCCACCTCGTTGCGAGGGTGCCATGGCCCTATCCGGCCGATGGGGCTGAAACCAACGTGCGCGAGTGCTTGGCAAAGCGGGCACGCGGGGAGCAGTTCTACTGGGCGATTACCCTCAAGGGTGGAGGCGACAAGCTGATTGGACGGATCGATTTGCGGCCCGATGCGGGCGTTGGTGCGATGCGCGGCTTTTGGTTGGCTCAAGAGTATTGGGGTCGCGGTTTGATGACCGAAGCCGCAGACGCAGTGAACGCCTACGCCTTCGAGGTGTTGGACTGGCCCTATATCGAGGTCAGCACCAACGCCGCCAACCTTGCGTCACAACGCATCAAGGAGAAGCAAGGCTTCACCCCCATCGGTCTGGCGACTGACAGCTATGTGGAGGGGATCAGAAGCAAGGCCTACTGGCGACTCACTCAGGCTGGGTGGCGCGCACGCCAACTTCATGTCGACCGCTGAGCCTTGCCTCGGGCCGGAGTTGGGCGCCGGCCGGCAAGGATGCGCCAGGAGGGGACCTTCGTCGGCTGCCGGGATCAGACCCTTGGGGGCCTTCGAAAATGGCTCCGGCTGTCTCTCTTCGGATGTCCGACTTCAATTTGCGGGGGGCGGAAGCGCACGCCCTATGGCTGGAAGCTGTCCTAGCTCCGCGCTGTCCGCCAGTGCGGATAGGTGACATACGCGGTCACGGCGCCCGTCTCATGTGAGCGGATCGTCACACGTTGCCCCCTGGGCATGTGCACGATCTCCCCCGGCCCGGCTGTCACGGTTCCAGTCTCGGATAGAACAGAGATCCGGCCCTCAAGTACAACCATTACATCGTCGACCGCCATGGTCTCAGTGAGGCTCACATCCGGACCGTAGCGGCCATAGCCGATCGTAATGGCGGCGCCATCGTGCTCATCGACCAGGTTGCCGGCAAATATGTCTTCGTCTTGCCCTGGCGAGCGATCCATAACCGCATCGGTGATCGTGAATTTTCGAACGCTCACAAGGGTCCTCCCGTGTTCGCTCCAGCCGCACCGCCATTACAGCGACGGGCGTCGCAGACGGTTCAACCCGAAGCCCTCGGCATAGTTCAATTGTGCCCCTGCGGAAGCAGCCACGCAGACTCCCAACAGCCGACCTTCCAAACGTCCGCTAAGAGCCATTCGAGACGCACAGGATTTTGGCGCCAGTCCCCGTCACCACCCGACCCATTCCCCAACGTCACGCTTAGATCGGAAGAGCACACGTCTGAACTCCAGTCACGTCGTAACCTCGTATGCCGGCTTCTGCTGGAAAAAAAAAAAAAACA
>CALEOQ010000502.1 GCA_937910255.1 uncultured Caulobacteraceae bacterium
CACATGCAGTAGTGTCGAGGGCCTCTGAGCAGTCTTGTACGTTTATGAGTGTGCTAGGAGCGAGCTGGATGCGAGGAGCAGTGTGTGATTGTTTTTTTTTTCAAGCAGAAGACGGCATACGAGATTACGACGTGACTGGAGTTCAGACGTGTGCTCTTCCGATCTCCGGCATAGGGGGTGTTGCGCACCACCCGATAGCCGCGGGCCTCAAGCTCCCGTTCGACCAGCCGGGTGAGCGTATTCGAACAGGCCGCGCCAAACCGATCCCCCAGCACCATGTCGCAGCCGCCGACGCCGGCCGCCTTGGCCGCGATCGAGGGCATGGAGTGCCAGTCCACCAGGATAGCCACCCCGTGGGCGGCCTGGGCCTCGGCGATCAGCTGGGTCAGGGCGGCGTGATAAGGCCGGTGCGCCCCGTCGATGCGGCCTTGCGCCTCGGCGAAGGTCAGTTTGCGGGCGTAAATCTCCTGGCCCTCGGAGACCACCTTGGCGATGGCCCCCAGGCCGGCGGCCACCCGAGCTGTGCGGCTGCGGGCGAAGTCGGGCAGTTCATCGATGAACATGCCGGGATCGAGTTCGAAGGCGTCGCGGTTCACATCTATATAGGCCCGCGCATAGCTGGCGGTGATCAGGGCTGCGCCTGCGGCGGGCGCGGCCTCCACCAGCTGGTCGACAAAGGCGTCCTCCGACCGGCGGATGGCGCGGGCGTCCAGGGCTGCGGCCGACATCATGTCGTCGGGATAGAGGCGCCCGGAATGGGGCGAGGCGAAGATCACCGGGGTCGGCGGCGGCGCGCCGGGCAGGGCTGCGCGGCGCACCTCGAAGCCCGCCGGCCTTGCTGGGGCCGGCTCTGCGACGTCAATGGGCTCGACCGCGGACATGGGCTGCATATGACGATGCGCCGGCGCCGGGGTCAAACGGATCGGGGCCAAAGGCGTGGGGCGGTTCATCGGGGATTTACAAAGCCGCCCCTATGGTCGCTCCATGAAAGACGACGCACTGGAATCGCCCATGCCCCGCATTCTTCTCGCCGAGGACGACGACTCCCTGCGCGGCTTCCTGGCCCGCGCCCTGGAGCGCGCCGGCTATGAGGTCCGCGCCTGCGCCGACGGCGAGGAGGCGGCTTCGGTCCTGGACCAGGACTGGGATCTGCTGCTCACCGACATCGTCATGCCCGGCATGGACGGCATCGAGGTGGCCCGCCTGGCGGCCGCCCGCAATCCTTCCCTGCGCATCATGTTCATCACCGGCTTCGCCGCCGTGGCCCTGGCCGCCGGCGACCAGGCCCCGGCCGGCGCCAAGGTGCTGTCCAAGCCCATCCACCTGCGCGAGATCGTCGCCGAGGTGGAACGGATGATGGCCGCCTGAGGCCTGCGGCCCCGAGACGGCTTTCTGCGCTTGCACCCGCGCGGACCGCCCGTTATACCGCCGCCCTTCCCGTCCCCAAAGGGGCCGTCGGTATGGACGCGTAGCTCAGCGGGAGAGCACCTCGTTGACATCGAGGGGGTCACAGGTTCAATCCCTGTCGCGTCCACCATTCCTTCCGCCGCTAAAACCGGCGTGAATTCCCTTCCCGCAAATACCTCCGAGAAGTCCGTCGTTTAGACGGATGGGACAAAGGTGTCTAAGTACCTGGACGAAGCCCTGGCGAGAGGTAAGGCTTCCGCGTCCCCACCTTCTCCATAGTCGAGCTTTGTCCCTGCCCCCTACAGATCCACCCATCCAGCGCTGGCTATGGTACGATACCGAGACGGCTGACTGTGTCTCCTTGGATCGGTCGTCCTATGTTGAGACCCTCTTCGATGGCAGG
>CALEOQ010000503.1 GCA_937910255.1 uncultured Caulobacteraceae bacterium
GCCTCGGCCAGCCCGTCCCCGCCGCGCGGCCGCTCGCCCCTCGCGGGTCGTGCCGCCGCCGCGTCCGCTGGTGGTGGCCCTGTCCCCGGCGCCTGAGGGGCCCGGCCTGATCACCGACATGGCGCGGCTCGGCGTCCACGCCTGCAAGTGGCCGATCGGCGATCCCAAGAGCCCGGACTTCAGCTTCTGCGGCCGCCATGCGGAAGGGCGCTATTGCACCGCTCACGAGACCCAGGGCGTGCGGCCGGGGACCGCCTGGCGCGTCGACCGCGACCCTGTCGTCCGCCGCGCTTTGGCCGGCTTGATCTGAGTGGAGATGAACCATGCTCCCCTCCCCGCTCCTGCGCTACGCGGAGGATCAGCCCGTGGCGGCGGCCGCGCCGCCACGGGCCCCCGGCAGCGGCATGATCATCCCGCCGTTCACCACCCTCGCGGCGTGGCTGGCCGAGATCGATCGCCAAGGCGCCCTGATGCGGGCGAGGCGCTGTCTCTATGAGCGGTTCGACCGCACCGCCCGCGCCCTCACGGCCGGGCGCATCCGCCGGGCGGACGATCCGGTCGCCATTGCCGAGCTGGTGGGTCGCCTACGGGCGGCCCGCTATCCGTGGGGCCATGACCTCCATGAGCTCGACCGCGTGTGGTCGCGCGCCGAACTCGGCGTCCTGATCACCGAGGCGGTCAATCGCCAGCGGCAGCTGGCCATCGGCCGGGTGACGCCGCGGCTCAAGGGGCCGGCGCTGGATCCTCGGCGGCTGCCGGACGACCGCCTCGATCATCTGATCCAGCATCATAGGGACCTGCAGGTGGTGGATGCGCTGCGCGCCGAGCGCCGGCGGCGCGAGAGCTTGCGAGGCGATCATGCGACCGCCTGACCGGTCCTACCCGCTGACGCGCGATGTCGACTTCCGCTTCTATGTCGGCATCCACCATCCGCGTCTGGCCTGGCCGCTGACCTTGCGCGGCTTCCCCGTGTGCATCTCGGCCAATGTGCTACGCGACCGCGTTTGCGAGGTCCCGTTTCTTGGGTGTGATGAGCCCTGGTTGCTGGATTCGGGCGCCTTTACCCAGGTCGCCCTGCAGGGCGGGTTCAGCCAAAGCCCCAAGGCCTATGCGGCGATGATCCGCCGCTACGCGGCGACGGGTCTCATCGCCGCTTCGACCCAGGACTACATGTGCGAGCTGCTGGCGCTGAAAGCCACGGGCCTCAGCGTCGCCAGGCATCAGACCCTGACCCTGGACCGGTTCGACGCGATCCAGGACGCTGGCACAGGACGCGTGCATCTGCTTGCCGTGCTGCAAGGCCGACGGCCCGACGACTACCGTCGTCACCTCGAGGCCTACGGCGACCGCATCGGTCACGGCGCCTGGGTGGGCGTGGGATCGCTCTGCAAGCGTCAGGGCGACCCGGCGGTGATCGCCGCTATCCTCGACGCCATCCTGCAGGACCGGCCGGACCTGCGGCTGCACGGGTTCGGCTGCAAGCGGACCTCGTTGCTGGATGAGGCCGTCAGAAGCCGCCTGGCCACGGCCGACAGCATGGCGTGGTCCTTCGCGGCCCGCTTCGAGGGTCGGGACCAGAACGCCTGGGACGAGGCCGGCCGGTTCGCGCTCGGCGTGGGCGGGTGTCCAGAAGCGGTGGATCGGCTGGGCGCGGCGGCGGGGTGGCGCCGGGCCGTGGAGAGGTCCGCTGCAGCGTCCGAACGCGGGGTGGGCGCGGCCCTCTGGCTCTAGGGGACCTCGCCACCAATCGCCGGCCCCCACAAGGGGCGCTGCGCTCAAAGCCCTTGTGGGGCCCGCCGCTGGGCGGCGCGAGGCGGTCCCGAGCCGACGGGCTCGCACCCCCAACCCCGCGAAGGGACTTTCCCATGCAGCTTCCCCCTCCCCTCTCCTCAGACCGACTGACCGCCTACGAGGCCCAGGCTCTCCAACTGGAGGACACCCGAACCCATCCGCCGGAGGCGGCGCTTCACCAGCTCGGCACGAGCCTCATGACCGAGCTGCTCGACATCGTCGGCGAGTCCGCCCTGGAGGACTTCCATGTCCTGATCGGCGAGGCCCTGATCGGCGCCTTCCACTCCGTGGCCCAACGCATCGAGCGCGACGCCGACAAGGCCCGCGATCAGCTGGGCGGCCTGGTCCGGGATTTCGACGGGTCCGAGGTGCTCGACACCGAGATCCAGGAAGCCACCCTGAAGGCCTGCACCGCAGACGTCGCCACCCTGGCGATGGAGATCGTGCGAGATGCGGCCGCGGCCACCTACACGACCGCGACCGGCGAGGTCTGGAGCCCCTGGAAGGGCTCGGTGAAGGCTACCCGCACCACGGCGGCGCAGATCGAGGCGCGCGACGCCCTGCGGGCCGCCAAGGCCCGCAAGCACGCCGCGACGGACCCTGGGGCGACCGTGGTCGCCTTCCGAGCCGCGCCGCAGGCTGACACCGCCGAGGATGCGAGCCGCATCTTCGACGCCCTCAATTGGGCCCGGGAGCAATGGCCGGACATGGCGCTGGCGACCTCCGGCGCCAAGGGCGCCGAGAAGCTGGCGATCAAGTGGGCCAAGCAGAAGGGCGTCACCCTGGTGCTGGCCAAGGCCGATTTCGACCGCCATGGCCGGGCGGCCCCGTTCCGAGCCAATGACGAGATGCTGGAGCTCGATCCGGTGTGCGTCCTCACCCTGGCTAACTCGATCAATCCGGAGCGGGCGGCGGACCTGAAGCCCTTTGGGCCGGCGTTGAACCTGGCCCAGAAGGCCGGAGAACGGGGTCTTCGTCATCACCCGGTCAAGGCGCGGGCCTGAACCAGCCGGTGCGGCGGCCGCAAGGTCGCCGCATCTTCTTTGTCGATGATCCGCGAGGGCTTTGGGAGCCGGCAGGGTCATCACTGGCTCACCAGGATCTCTAATCGGCGAGCGGGCGGGCTGAACGCGATCTCTCAGCGAACCTGGGCCGGGGCCGTTCGGGCTCAAGGCGACCTCGCCAAAGGGCGAGGCGTCGGCGCCGGACCCTCCGGCCTTCCTTCGCTGCGCTCCGTGCAGGCCGGTTTCCAGCGCCGCCGACCCTGAGCCCGCCCCTCTCCCCGTCCCGGCCGGTCGCATGATCGCGGGATGAGCCCGCCGGTCGAGCAACGGAGACTTCAGATGGCGAGCATGGCGATGGCGCAGGCGGTTCTGGAACACGCCCACGAATTCTACGACGTGGGCAACTGGTACGTCGTGGCGGAATGCTGGGACCTATGGTCGGTGCAGGAAGAGCTCGATCGCCACGAGGACAGCGCCAAAGTCCCCTTCGGTCTGGAGACCGCGGCTATCGCCCATTTCGCGAGCCGGTTCGGCGCGCCGCAGCGAGCTCACTGAGGCGTCGGGGCGGCCGCGCGGCGGTCGCCCCTGTTGCCTTGTGCGGAAAGGTTCGGGCCGGCGGGCGTTGTAGGCAACGCGCCGACCGGACACCGCGATGAAGCCGACCATCACAGCCTTTGCCTGCTCGCCCGACGAAGGGGTGGGTCTGGCGCGCGACATGCGGGTCCGCTGGGCGCTCGAGGAGGTCGGCCAGCCCTACGACGTGCGTCTGTTGTCGATGGCGGCGCTCAAAGAGCCCGAGCATCGGGCCCGCAATCCGTTCGGCAGTATCCCGACCTATGAAGCGGGCGACCTGGTCTTGTTCAAGTCCGGGGCGATCGTGCTGCACATCGCCCAGACCCACGCCGGCCTCCTGCCGCCGCCGGGGCCGGAGCGCGAGCGCGCCGTCATGTGGATCTTCGCCGCCCTCAATACGGTCGAGCCGCCGATCGTCGAGCATGAGATCGCCACCTTCTTCGAGCGGGACAAGCCGTGGCGGGACGAGCATTTGGCGATGGTGGAGGAGCGGGTGCGGAGTCGCCTCTCCGACCTAGCGCACCGGCTGGGCGATGCAGCGTGGCTGGACGGCCGGTTCAGTGCGGCCGATCTGATGATGGTCCTGGTGCTTCGCCGGCTGGAAGGCTCCGGCCTGGTCGAAGAGCATCCGACCCTCGCGGCCTATGTGGAGCGGGGAACGGCTCGCCCGGCGTACCAGCGCGCCTTTCGCGATCAGGCGGAGGTCTACGCCCGCGCCGCTGGTACAGCTCCAAACCAGCCTTAGCGCGGCAGGCCCTGCCCCCGTTCTAGATGTTGGGGAGCAGGTGCTCAGGTGTCGCTTTGCCGCCAGGTTGCGGCTCTACGCCGGCGACCGTGACCCGCGTTGGGAGTCAGCATTGTCCCCTCCCCTCTCGGTCGACCGAGGCGTCAGGCGGTCCCGCGCGATCAATCACTGAAACCTAGGCCGGGTCGCTTACGGGCGAAGCCGACCTCGCAGGGCGAGGCGGCCGGGCCGGACCCTCCGGTCTTCGCTGCGCTGCAGACCGGTTTCCAACCCGGCCGGACTTCACCCCCTCGCTGGTCCCCGACCTGGGCGGTCTCGTGATCGCGGCAGGGACCGCGGGCCGCCTGGGCTTTTCCGGGCGGAAGACGGAGAAAGACGATGCTGAACCAAGTCCAACTGATCGGTTTCACGGGCGCCGACGCGGAAATCCGCAGCACGCAAGGCGGCAAGAAGGTCGCCACCCTGAGGGTCTGCACCAGCCGCTACACCAAGAAGAACGGCGAACGGAAGGACTACCCCACCTGGCATCAGGTCGAAATCTGGAACCAGGCGACGGTGAACTGGCTGGCCTCCAAGGGCCTCGCGAAAGGCTCCAAAGTCTTCGTCCAGGGCGAGATCCGCCACGACCGCTACACCGACAACGATGGCGTCGAGCGGTTCTTCTCCAAGGTGGTCATCGCCATGCCCGGCCACGAGTTGAAGTCCCTGGACCGGCCGGAGCACAACCCCGCCGACGAGGACTGATCTGCACGGCCCCCGCCCGCGATGCCGGGCGGGGGTCTCCGTTGCAAGGTTCCCCGCCCTCCAAGTTTGTATGTCCAAACTGCCGCTCGCACAGGCGGCGCCAACGCCATCCCCGGCGAAGAAAACATCATTAATTTCTCGCGCAGAAAACATAATGATGTATTCTAGCGTCAGAATCGGAGTGATCCCATGTGGGCCGCCATCCTCGTGTTCATCGCCTTCGCCCTGGTCGGGCGAATCCACGCCCCTCGCAGGAGCGAGGCGGAATGGCTGCTGTGGCGGCAAAATCAGGAAGGCCGCTACGATGACGGCTGAAACATCATTACGTTTTGAGTATGCTGCGCCGGCGCGCCGTCGCCGACCGAATCGGTCGCGGCGCGAAGGGGCAGCGAGGAATCGGGCGTGGACGACGAAGGCGCTGGCGAAACTATGATGAGCTTGAAGGTCCCGACGCAGCTGCGCGACGAGATCCGCGCCAAGGCGGTCAAGGAGGGCGTCACCTTGCGCGTGATCGTCCTGCGCGCCCTGAAGGCGGCGGGTTTCGAGGTGGAGGACGGGGAGCTGGCGGATCGGCGCCCGGCCCACTCGGGCAGGAGAAAAGGCGCGTGAGAACGATCGTCGTCAACAACCAGAAGGGCGGCGTCGGCAAGACCATGCTGGCGGTTCATTTGGCTTGGTTCCTCGCCGAGGAGCACGGCGCGCGGGTGCTGTTCGTCGACCTCGATCCGCAGGCCAATGCCTCCTACACCCTCGACGCGGAGCGCAAGGGCGGCATCAGCTCCGCCCTGTTCTTCGGGCCCGACGTGCAGATCGAGGGCCTTCCCGGCATCACGGTCCTTCGCGCCGACGAGAAGCTGCATTCGGTCGAACAGCATATCAACACGGCCGTGCCGGCCATGGCCAAGCGGTTTGCGGCGCTGAAGGAGCAGTTCGACTACTGCATCGTCGACACGCCGCCGACTTGGGGCGGCCGGAATTTCGCGGCCCTGCTGGTGACCGACTACGTGATCTCGCCCATCGACCTGGAGGATTATTCGCTCCAAGGCGTCGGCACCCTGCGCAAGCAGGTCAAGCTGGTCGAAGATCAGGCGCGCGGCGGCCGGCGCATCGGTTTCCTGGGCCTCCTCCCCTCGCGGCTCATCAGCAATTCGCCTCGCCAGCGGGAGAACCTGAAGACCCTGATTAATCAGGGTGGAACCTCCCTTATGTTTGAGGGCGTCATCACTCAGCGCCAGGGTTACGCCGAGGCGCTGAGCACCAAGACGCCCGTCTGGACCATCAAGAAGTCGGCAGCCCAGGACGCGGGTCGAGAGTTGCGCGGCGTGCTGGCCACCATCAAGGACCGCATGGCGGCGCCCGTCGCCGCCTGAAAGGATCGCTATGGCACAGAGTAACTTCGCCGATCTTGTGGGAGGCCTGGTCGAAGAGGCCGGCGAGCCGGACGGCGCCCGCCTCAAGGACCTGCCGGTCGCGGACATCTACGAAGATCCGAACAACCCGCGGCAGGCCTTCGACAAGGCCGAGCTGGAGGCCCTCGCCGCCTCGATCCGCAAGCATGGGGTGCTGCAGCCGATCACCGTCCGGCCGAAGGACGAACGCGGCCACATGATTCGCTACGGCGCGCGGCGCTTCCGCGCCGCCCAGCTTGCCGGGGTGGACAAGGTCGCGGCCATCATCACGACGAGCGACGCCAGCGAGGCCGACATCCTCGCGGCGCAGCTCATCGAGAACGATCAGCGCGAAGGGCTGAACACCGCGGAGATGGCGGCGGCGGTCCAACGACTGCTGAACCTCGGCCTCAATCAGATGCAGATCGCCGAGAAGCTCGGGCGACCGAAGGACCAGATCTCGATGTTTGCGGCGGTCAACGACATGCCGCAGCCGCTAAAGGACTTGGCGCCGAAGCTCGGTGTTCGGACACTCTACGAGCTGTCGGGCGCGTGGAAGCGCGACGCCAAGCGCACCGGAGCGCTGGTTGCGGCCAAGGGCGAGGCGATCACGACGGCGGAGGCCCGAGCGCTGGCGGCCGAGCTGAAGGCCGCCAAGGCCACGACGCCGCGCGGGAAGCCAGTGGCCGGCGACAATGCACCTGAGCCGGCGGCGGCCGCGCCAGGTCGGCGGAAAGAGAGTTTGGACATACAAACCCCCTCCCCTTCGCAGGCCGGCGATGCCGCCGAGGCCCAGGTCAACGGTTTCGAGGTGAAGGTGGGCAAGCGCACAGGCCGCTTGCTGCTGGCCGCCGGCCCTGACCCGGAAACGGTTTTGATCGCCTTCGACGGCGCCAGCGTCGAGCCGACGCCGGCCGCGACCGTCCGGTTGGTTCGGGCCTGGAGCGAGTGATGGACGCCCGCAGTCTTCCGGCTGCGATCCTTCGCGGCGCTGGGACGGCCATGCGGTATGTTGTGTTTTTCGCCATGCTTCACTGCCGCCCGCTCGTGAAGCTCCTGCTGCGGGGCTATATGGTCGTCGGCGTCGCCTTCGTCGTGCTCGGCCTTGCCCTCAAGTTGGACGTTCCGACGGCGGCGTTTGTTGTGAACGGGGTTGCCGTCTTCCTGGCCGCCTTGCTGAGTTGGAAGTACGACACGATGCTGATGTGGCTCACGCCGGACGGTCGGCGGCTCATCTTGGACGTCTAGGCGTCGTAAACGTCGCTCACCAAGAGCTCCATGAGTTCGGCCCGCGTGGCCCGGAGGCTGTCGATGGTGGCGTCGATCTTCAATAGCCGTCGTTGCCGCCGCTCCACTTCGGCCGGGGCCGCCCCGTTCGCTGGATGCGAGAGACGGTCGATGAAGTCGCGGATTTCGCCGACGGTGAACCCAAGGTCCGCCAGATGCCCTACACGCCTGGCGACGGCCGCCATTTCGGGGGCGTAGCTGCGGTGGCCGTTCTCACCGCGACGGCCGGCGATGAAGCCTTCGCGCTCGTAACGCCGCACTTGGTGCACGGTGAGATGGGCCCGGCGGGCAAGTTCGCTGATCTGCATAGCGTTTGTCTCCGGCTCTGGCCTTACCGATTCTGGCGAGGTCTTTCGTGGGAGGCAGGGTGCAGGCCCCGCCCTGCACCCCTGCCCGCCGGCGAGGCTGGGGGTAGCAAGTGGGACGCGGCCGGGGGGAGGGGGATCGCCCAGCCTGCACGACCGAAGGGAGGAAGGTTGGGGAACCCCCCCGGCCGGTCGTAGCGAAGCGGAGACTTTACGTCCCGCGCGCGAGGGGCGACGCCCCTTAGCTTATCCCCCTGTCTGTTCGGGTTGTTGGTCATGGCCTTTCTACTGCAGCGGTTGCTGACTTGGGCGCTTTGCGAGACATTCGCAACCCACGGTCGCCGAACCTATCCCATCCACGCTTAACGAGGCGACCATGTGGCCCGACTCATGCGAGGGTTCTTAGGCTGAGGGGGAATCTTGAGGGGTGTGAGGGCAGGATAGGCTTTGCGCCGGCATATTTATAAATTACGCTCCGCTCATGGCCATGTTCGCCTTCCAGCTTCCCGATGCGCTGGCCGCAAAGTTCGACGCGATCGCCTCCGGCGGCCGCTCCAAAAGGCTCCGCGCCCTTGTCTCCGAGGCCGTCGGTCAAGCTCCGCCAACCCGGCCCGCAACCGTTCGCGGGCAGTCGACCAAGCTGACTTTGCGGCTCAAGGACGAGGACCAGGCCGCCCTTGACGCGGCCGCCGAGGCTGACGGGCTGCTGCGGACGGAGTGGGCGTTGGCGGTGCTCCGCCGGCGCCTGCATGGGCGACCGAAGTTCGGCCGTCGCGAGGAGCTTGGGCTGTTCGCCGTGCAGGAGGAGCTGCGGCGGATCGGGGTCAACCTCAATCAGATCGCCCGTGCGCTCAACACCGCCGTCATGCCGGGATCGGTGCTCGATGCGGAGATCGCCCAGCTCGAGGCCTTCCGAACCGAGATCCGAGCCCACGTCGGCGGGCTGAAGGCCGCGTTCAGAGGCAACCTCGACTATTGGGAGGGCGACTCGTGAGCGATTTCCGAACCGTCCGGGGGTTCGACACGCTGTGGCGGCCACCAGCGGGCGGCCGGAAGATCGTCCCGAAGCAACCGGTCATCAGCGCGCCGTCAAAGCGGGGCGGCGGGGGTGGGGAGGACAAGGCGCGTCTTGCGCGTGTCGTCCAGAAGGCGCCCGAGGTGATGGTCAAGATCACCGGCCGGACCAAGGACGGCGATCATCTTGCGGCGCACCTCGAATACATCTCCCGGAAAGGAGAGCTGGACCTTGAGCAATCGGATGGCGCTTTGATCCACGGCCGTGAGGCCGTGCGCGAACTGGCCGACGATTGGTCGGAGGTGGGCGAGGGGGACAGCCGACGGCGGGCCAACAGCAACATGTCGGTGTCCGTCGTCCTGTCGATGCCGGCGGGGACGGACCCCAACCGCCTGAAAGACGCGGTAAGGGCGTTCGCCCGCGCCGAGTTCGGCGACACCTTCCCCTATGTGTTCGCCTTCCACCAGGACGCCAAGGGCGAGCAACCCCACATCCATCTCAGTGTGCGGGCCCTGGGCGTAAACGGGGAGCGCTTGAATCCGCGCAAGGCCGACCTGGCCGATTGGCGCGAGCAGTTCGCCAAGGAGCTGCGCGGGCGGGGTATTCAGGCGGAGGCGACGCCGCGGCGTTCCCGGGGGATCACCCATAAGCCGGAGCGCACCTCGGTGAGGAAGGCGCGCGAGCGTTTCGAACGGACCGGCGCTAACGAACCGAGGGTGTTGCGCGAGGCGCGGCGTGAAGCTGAGGCCCTGGCGCACGGTGGGGCCAAGCCACAGCCCTGGGACAAGCAGATGCTTCAGCGGCAAGCGGAGGTTCGTTCAACCTACCAAGCGGCGGCGCGCGTTCTGGCCGCTTCGGCCGATCCTAAGGACAAGGCCCTTGCGCGCGATGTCCAGGCCTTCGTGAAAGCGATGCCGGCGCCGGTCAGCCGCAAGGTTGCGATGGCGCGGCAGATCGCTGTCGATGGCCAGCGCGCGCGACCCGCGAGCGAGCCCAAGCCGGATCGACCCGGCCCCGACAAGGGCCGCGGGCGGAATCGTTAGTTTGGACATACAAACCGGCAGGGCAGGGGACGTGACCGCTGCGAAAAGGTCGGACTTCATCAAGGCGTGCGACGACTACATCGCGCGTGTCCGGCAATACGGGGATGCGCGCGCCGAGCAGGACGAGGCGTTACTGGGCTGGACCCTTGATCCAGACCGCGATTGTCGCGAAGAGGCCGAGGTATGGCGCGAAGGCTGCACGGCCGCCGCGGAGCCACCTCGGGGCCGGTGCGCGCAGATACGACGTCAGCCTCGATGACCTGATGAGGTGGCGTCGGTCGCTGGCGCAAGCCCGTCTGCACAAGCGCGCTTGACCTCTTGAACGATTTCGTCGGCGCGCTGCAGCGGCCTGTACCGCTGCATCAAGTCCGGGCGTCGGGCCAGGGCCTCATCTATCGCATGTCGGCGCGCGTAAGGCGCGACATCGGTCAGGAACCGCTTGGCCTTGCGGTCAAGGGCCAGGCCGAGCTGCTGGCCTGCCGCCGCGGCTTTGAGCAGGTCGTGGCCGTGGACGCGGCGGTTATGATCATCGGTAACGCCGTGCGCGAGCAGAAAGGCCTTGAGCACCAACTCCAGACCCCAACAGACGTTCGACAGAACGTGTTCGTCGCTGTGGGCCTGGGCGGCGGCCCAGTGGGCGCCGGCGATGAACGCCTCGCCCCGGCTGAGGAAGAGCGGCGCCAGATCGCGATCAGTCATCAGAGACGGGTTCCTGAGCCGCCGACCTGATCAGGTCGGCGAGGAAGTTACGTTTGGAGGTCGGCAGGGCCCGCCAGGCCTGGAGGAGGGCGATGCCGCGCGGGTCGGCAGCCAGGTCCTCGGCCAAGGGGTCGACCGGCCCCTTGGCCGCTTGTGGCACGCCTTCGATATCCGCAAAGAAATAGTCGACCGGAAGACCGAGGTAGATAGCCGCCATGGCGAGGCTGGAGGCTGAGATGCGGTTGGCGCCGCGCTCGTATTTTTGCACCTGCTGATGGCTGGCGAGGCCCAAGCTGGCGGCGAGATCGCCCTGACTTAGGCCGCGCGCCTTGCGGGCCATGCGGAGGCGTCGGCCGACGGCGACATCGTAGGGATGCGGGGCAGTGGTGTTTGTATGAACAAACTCACGCTGGCCCGGCGGTGGCGGTCGCGAGGGACCGGGCATCAACGGCCCCGCGTTCGCTCGGGAGCAGGCTTGTTCAGGTCAGGCTGACGCGTGGATGTGCCGCTGTCCCTCGCAGACCCCCGATCGGCCGGCGGTCGATCCCTGTCGGCCACCGGCTCTCGCAGGTTCGCACGCGAGAACCGGCCGCCTTGTTCGATGTGGGCGGCGATCTTCTCCTTGGCGCCGGCGATGAGGCGGTCCTGTACGGCCGGGTTCGGGTGGCGATCCTTGACGACAGCGGCTACGACCGCCAGACGGCTTTGGGCGTCGCGAAGGGCCGGGTCACGGGCCGCCTCGGCCGGGCTGGCGCTGCGAAAACGCTCCGCCTCGATGGTCCAGCGGTTCCGAGGCACCTCGCGCTGTTGCAAGGTGAGCTCCCCGGAGGCCTTGTCGCGGACCTCGAATGTCCGAGTGACCCGTTCGACGCCGTCGCGGCGGAGGGTGATCTCCTCGCCGATCTGAGCGCCTGAGCGCTGCAGCGCGGCGGGAAGACCCACGCCCCAGACTTCGATCTGACGGCCGTTCGCCTGCTCGACGCGGACGAAGGGGGTCAGCTCCTGACCCGAGCGGTGCTTGTAGGGCGCTTCACCGCTTTCCAGCAGCCGGCCCGTGACGCCCTTGTCGTAGTCGAGCCGGGCCGGCTTGGACGGGCCGTCCGCCGCCTTGCCAGGCGAGGAGGGCGGTGCGGCTGAACCCGCTTCGCGGCGCAGGTCCTTGGCAGGGGCGACGGAATTGACGTCCCGGGCGTCGAGGTGGCGGGCCAGCTCCTGCAGGTCCCGTTCCGTAGGCTTATAGCCGCGGACCTCGAGCCCGGCGACCTTCGCCTCCAGCCAGACGGCCCGGCGAAAGTCGTCCTCGCCCCGAACCTCAATGGCCTTCCAGCCGCGATGCTCGGCGATGGCCACCAGGTCGCGCACGATATCGGGATTGCTATCCCGCACGGTCAATTTGCCGCCGGCGTCACGGAACGCCGGCTGTTCATTGCGGGCGTCGGTGAAGAAGCGGACTTCAGGCGAGAACTGAGGCTCCTCGGCGAAATACCGGCGCTTGATCGCGTCTGGCACATCGCCGCGCTCCACAGAAAGCCGCTCCAGGTCGTTCGCGTTGGCGGGCTGGGGGTCCGCAGCGTCGCGAAGAGTCCCCGGCGGCGAGGAAGGCTCTTCCCCGTCCTGATGGCGAGCCGCTTCGGCGGACCGCTCCGAGACCGGCGCAACTGTGTTTTCGTCCGCGACCCGGTCCACCTCCTCGCGATCAGCGGCCCCCAATGGCACCGGCGCATTCGCCGCGAGGGGGCGGGGCGGACCAGGCGTCGGATCGGCGCCGGTGTCGGTTTCGTCGGCCATGGCGGCCTCCTTTACAGTCAGCGTTCGATAGCTTCGGTCTCAAGCAGGAGGCCGGAGTTGATGTAGCGGTCGATCCATTCTTCGGACTGCTTTTCGGTGGCGCCCGGCGGCAGGTCCTCGAGGTCGACGGAGTCGAGTTCGAGCGAGATCGCCTCCATGTTCAGCTCCGCCTCGCCTGCGGCCTCGGCCTCGGTCAGCGGCCGCTGAATGATCCGGGCGTGGATTTCTCCCACTGTGCGGGTGAGATCGGCCAGGTCGGCCGCCATGGCGTCGAGACGGTCATGGGCGCCGGCAGGCTGCGGTGAGGCCGCTGCCGCTGCAGGAACCGTCGGCGGCCGCTGGACGCGCTTGGTGAAGTCTTTGCTGGCGAAGTAGAAGATCTTGCGGGCCTTCACCGGCGGAATTCCGCCGCGCAGGACGATCAAGGCGTCCCGGCTCATCTGCAGGAGCTCCTGCGGCAACATGAGCGCGCGGCGCTGCTCGGAGGCCGTCGTCGTCCATTTGCCGGACCCGACAAAGGTCGGACGGCTCTTCGAGCGGCCTTCGTAGGTGTAGTAACCCAGACGCTCCGAGAGGTCCTGGGCGACCTTCAGCTCCTTGGGCGTGAAGACCACCTCGACACCGCAGTTGGTCATGATCTCCTCAGCGACGTCGGGCCCGTACTCGGCGCGAAGCTGAGAGGGGCTTTGGATAACCGGCAGCAGGCGCAAGCCGTAGCCGGCGACGTAGGAGAAGCCCTTGGCGATCACAGCCGCATGGCCGAGGCGGGCGAATTCGTCCAACAGAACCAGGACTTGGAGAGGATGGCGGTCGCCGCTTGGCAGATCGCGGGTGTTGAGGTCGACGAGCTGCTGGAAGAAGAGGTTATAGAGGGGCGCGACGCGGGCCATGTTGTCGGGCGTGACGCCGAGATAGATCGAGATGCGGCGAGACCGCAGGTCGCGCAGGTCGAAGTCGCTGGCGCTGGTGGCCGCGTCGACGTGCGGATTGAGCCAGAGGTTCATCCGAGAGGTGATGGTCTGCCTGACGCCGGCGAAGGTGTTGTCGGAGGACGCGCAGAAGTCGCCAAGAGCGTTGACGCAGCCCTTGGAGAGGGGCGCCGGACCCTTGGCACGCGCTTCGATCAGGGCCAGCAAGCGGGCCTTCGGGTTGCCGGTGGTGAGCTGGCGGTAAATCTCGCCGATGGTGAAAGGCAGATCGGGCGTTTCGGCGACGTAGGCGCCGACACCGAGAAATCCCGTGCGGGCGGACTCCGCCCAGAAGGGGTCGGTCTTGTCCGGCGACGGGAAGAGCATCGTGGCCAACTTCTGCAGCTCGTCGAGCGCTTCGACGGAGTTGCGCCGGTCGATCCAGCCCAGGGGATTGTAGCGGGCGGTCCGTCCTTCCGGATCGAGCGGATCGAACATCACGACGTGTTGTCCGTGCACCGCCCGGAAGCCGGCGCTGGCCTCCCAGTTTTCCTTCTTGATGTCCAAGACCACGACGGAGTCCGGCCAGTTCAGGAGGTTAGGAATGACCACGCCGACGCCTTTGCCGGTCCGCGTCGGCGCGTAGAGCATCACATGCTCGGCGCCGCCGAACACCAAGTACCCCGAGCCTTTGCGGCCGAGGATGATTCCCTTCTTGGCGCGCAGGTTCTCGCGGGCGATTTCTCCCTCGGTCGCCCAGCGCGCCGCGCCATGCAGCGGTCGCCTGACCCGCAGTGCGGCGAGGACGGCGATGGCAAGGATGAAGAGTCCCGAAGCTAGGCCCGCAACCTTGAACCAGAGCTGGACCTGCGGGTGGGCGCGGTTAGCCCAGAGCCAACGCGGCACGGCGACGAAGTCGACGTCGGAGCCCAGCCGTCCAACGCCGGCGAGGGTGCCGACCATCGTCAGCGCCGCCCACAGGATGAGGAGCAGGACTGCGGCGGCCGCGACGATGCTGGCCTTACCGGCCGGCGAGGCGCTTGCGAAGCGGGTCATAGTAGAGCTCCGTCATGCGGAAGCGGCCGTCGACCTTCTTCATCTGCACGACCACATCGACCAACAGGTGCAGAAGGCTGCGAATGTCGTCCCGCCCGAGATCGCGACCGCCTTCCGACTCTTTGACGAGCAGGGTCAGCTGCTCGAAGGCCAGGCTGGCGGAATCGGCGTGAACGGTCGTGATCGAGCCGGGATGGCCCGAATTGACGTTGCGGAGGTAGAAAAAGGCGGTCCCATCTCGGAGCTCCTGCAGCAAGATCCGATCCGGACGCATGCGCAGGGCGCTTTCGAGCAAATGCTTGGGCCCGACCTTCGCGAGGCCCTGCTGGTCCTTCGCATAGATCAGGTGGACGACGTTGCGGTGGGGGACCGTGAGTTCACGGGTATCCTCGATCGTCAGCAGCCTCTCGGTCTCCGGGATGAGCTGGATCAGGCCCTTGCTGAAGGTGGTCTTGCCGGAGCCGGTGGCGCCGCTGATGAGGATGTTCTTCCGGGTCCGGACGGCGAGGTCGAAGAAGGCCGGCCACTCGGCTGCGTCGCGCAGACGCAGCAGCTCCGTCTCGGTCTCGTCCAACTCGTCGGAGGCGGCCTTCGCCGCCTCAAACAGGCCCGACTTGCAGAAATCCTCCATCCCGAAGGTGATGCTGGAGGGTTTGCGGATCGTGATCGAAATCTGGTCGACCGGGACCGCAGGCGGCAGCACGACCTGGCAGCGCTCGCCTTGGGGCAGGACCGTTGAGCAGATCGGCGTTTCGGCGTTCACGTCCTGACGGGTGAAGGCCGCTGCGGCATTGGCCAGAGTGGCGAGCCATGCCGCGCTGAGCTCGGGCACTTCGTGCCAGCGCCAGCCGCCCGGTGCTTCCACACCGACCTCGCCAGGACGGTTGATCACCAGCTCCGTGACGTCGGCCGGCTCCAGCAGGCGCTGAAGCGGCTGCAGGTAGTGCACCAGGACGGAGCTGTCGGCGTTCATCGGGCGCTGACCCCGTAGACGTCGGAGAAGTCGAAGTCCTGGGCCACCATGATCCCGACGTCTTCGCCCTGGTTTTTGCGTAGGATCGGCGGGAGGTTAATCGAGTTCTGCAGGGCGATCCCGGCGACGTCCGAGGGCACCCGCACCGTATTCTGGAAATTGCGCTGGTCGCCCTGGGCGGCGATGTAGACCCCGTCGTCGACGAGCGAGAGCAGGATGGCGCTGCCAAAGCGTTCGAAGAACCGGCTGTCGAGATCGCCCCCGAAGCCGGCCCGGCCCAATGAGTCTGAGGCCGGAGAGGCGAGGTCGATCGCCACCCCGCGCGGGGTCACGGCGCGGTTCCAGAGGACGAAGAGCCGGCGCTGGCCGCGTTGCATGCCGCCGCGATATTCGCCGAGGACCTTGGTGCCCTTTTCGAGCAGGACCACGCGGCCGTTGTCGGAGAAGACATCCCTCGGGATGATGCAGGTCGTGTAGCCCGGCAGCGACGAGTCCATCGCCGTCTGCAGCACGCAAGGAATCTGCGTGCCGGCGAGGATCATGTAGCTGCGGTCGCCCAGGACTTTGGCGCGCGCCGTGTTGATCGTCGAGCCGCGCCGGAGGTTCTCCAGCTCGGTCGGCGTGCGGGGCGCAGCCATCTCCAGCGGCATGTTCGCCGGTACGGCGGCCGCGTAGCCGTTCCCGAGTTGGCCGCCACCGGTGGCGCTGAACGCCATGATGGGCGCTCGACGGGACAGATCGGCGAGGCTTTCGCGCGTGCCGCCCGCTGTGGCGCCTTGCGCACCGTAGGGGCTTGGTGCGGGTACCACCTGGCCGGCCGCGAGGGGTTGGCCCGTCAGCGGATCGATCCCTGGGCCCGGACCAGCGGTCGGCGCCGGCGGGAGGGGAGGGGGAGGGGTCTTGGCGACCTGATCGTAGCTAACCACCTGGCGGGCCGGTTCTTTTGGCTGTTCCTTGCCGTTGCGGGCGTCGCCACGGTCCCACGTGAGGAAGAGAAGTAACGCGGCGCCGCCAACCATGGCCACGACGCCCGCCATCTTGGCCTGATCGGAGCTGAAGCGGCCCGCGACGGGCGTGATCCCGCGCTCACCGGCGATGCCTTCGCCGCGTCCGGTCTCTCGATACTCTGGCGGGATATTGGCGTCGTCCAAGGGGCGACGGCGATTGAAGGGATCGTCGGCGCCCACCTCGTCGCGGCGGACGTCGTCTTCGGCGCGGCGCGGAGCGCCGGGGTCGTGAGGATCGCTCATGGCTGTTGTCCCGGGCTGCGGGTGGTCCGTTCCACGGAGGAGGAGGCCGTGTTGGTCCCGAAATTGACGCCGTAGGGCTGGACGGCTTCGTTGAAGATGCAGAGGACTTCCTTGCCGCGGCGCAGGACGAGCTTCGGCGCGACGGTGTGGATCACGACGAACTCATCGCGCACATCGAACGGGACCTGGCTCTCTGTGCCGTCAGGATTGGTGGTGAAGAAGCTCGGCAACTCCTGGTTCGCCGGGAAGCGCAGCACGGTGAACTGACCGTTGTCCGACACCTCGGACGGCTGGAGCCTCGAGGAGCCCTGGATCGTGTAGTTGAGGTTGCGTGGCCCCTCGACGACGGCGTGATCGAGCATAAGCCCGGTCCTGGCCTTGTCGATGAGGCCCGCTTGGCGCTCGAGGACCAGCGCCGCGGCCGCGCGTTCGTCCTGGGGGTAGCGAAACCGGACCTGGAAAAACGTGTCCGGGGAGTTGGCGGAGATCGCGCCGGACCGGACGCCGAGCTCGAAGGTGTAGTTGCGCAGCTCGGCGCCGCGCCGCGTCGTCACGATGAGGTTCGTAGGCATCCCTTTTTCGCGGGGCTTGATGAAGAGGATGTTGGTCTCCGCCGCGACCTCCCAGGACACCGTGTCGCCGAGGGCTACGTGCTGGATTTCCTCCCCCGGCCCGAAAATGATCTGCGTCGCCGTCCGGAAGGTCCCGACGATGCGGACCACCTGCTTGGGGTCGTAGTCGACCTCTTTGACGCGAGGATCCGCCTGGCCAGGTTTGGGAATGTCGACGGCCGCCGCGGGCGAGGCGATCGTGGCCAGCGCCGCGCTGGCGACCAAGGCGAGCAGCGCGCGCTTCATTGCAGAATCTCCGGATCGGCCCGGTAATTCTGGACTTGGAAGCCCAGCGGATTGCGCAGGCGGTCCGACTCCAGCATCGGGGCTTGGGTGTATGAGAACGTCAGGGTCGCGATCCAATCGTTGGCTTGGACCTCCTGGGCCTTGCGGACGGTCCGCGTGAACCGGACGTTGGCCACCTTGTCGTTGATGAAGGTGATGTTGCGGATCGCGACGGTGGCGACCCCGTCGGGCCCGAGGACCGCCTGCGGGCTCAAGGGGTTGGTCGAGCGGTAGGCGTCTGCCCAGCGCTGTTGCTCGTCCGGCGTCGACATGATGGAGACGAAGCGGAAGTTCTCTTCGGCCGCAGGCGGGAGGTAGCCCTCGCGGGCCCGGACGTACTGGCCGAGGAAGTATTTGCTGACCGCCTCGTTGTAGGTGACGTCCCTGGAGCCATTCACCCCTGTCATCACGTCGACGGCGCCGGTGCTTTCGTTCACGCGAACGACGAACGGTTCGACGGTTTTGAGCGGGGCGAGGGCGACGACGGCGGCGATCGACGCCAGCGCCAGACCGCTCGTGATCGCGGCGATCGTCCAAGCCAGTCGCTTCGACCGATTCGCGGCCTGGACCCGATCCTGGTCCCAGCGCCGGGCTTCTTCAAAATAGGTTTTGAGGTCGTCTGCGGGCACGCCGGTCATCCGCGCCCCTCCGATCCGCAGCTGGAATAGGCTGGCGTCAGCGCCGACACCTTGCGGGCCGCCGCCGCCGCCGCCGCAGGTCGGGTCGCGGCTGTCGGGGTTTTAGGAACCGCGCCTGTGGCAGAGGGCGGTGGCGCCGCGGCGCCAGTGGGCGATTTTGTCGGCCTGCCGTTGGGCCCAGGCGTCGGCGGCGGAGGAACGGGCGCCGTTGTTGCCGGCACCGGCGAACCGGGGAGGACCGAGCCGTAGATATTGACCGGACGACGGCTGTGTCCGTCGCACGACTTGGGCTTCGATGCGCCGGTGGTGGAGCAGGCGGCCAGGGAAACTGCGCAAGCCGCCAGGGTGACGATACGCAACACGGAAGAATCTCCTCGGAAGGGAAGGGGGGCGTTCATCGGCGGGGGTGCCCGTTGCGGTTGCTTCCCGTCTGCCGCGTCGGTCGGACGGACCCGCCGCCTTGAGGGAAGGGACCCCTGCCGCCGCCGACAGGGACCGATGATGTCCGTTGACCTCCGAAGGCGGCGCTGGCGGCATTGGCGAAATCTCCAATCCCCGCAGCTGCTCCGCCGGCGATCCCGGCCGCGATGTTCGGTGTCTGAAGGAAGAAGATCCCGCCGAGAATGCAGAGGGCGGTGAACAGCACGCCGCCCATCTCAGGATCAGCCTGGCCGTTGATGCTGGCCCACTGGCCGTCGACCAACGCAAGGATGAGCTCGAAAATCGTGATGATGAGGGCAAATAGAAGCAGGTAATTCACCCCCTGCTTCAGCCAGCCAAAGAAGAATTGCCTGGAGGCCTCGAACACCAGGCAGGCGATAAAAATCGGCCCGAGAGCCACTAGGAGCGCCAAAGCGACTTTGGCGATCATGACGATGCCAAATCCTAGTCCGGTGACGAGCACAGTCGCGACGATGACGATCGCTGCGGTGATGTAGGGACTGGGATCAACCAGTGTGGCTGTATCGGTGATGCTGGTGGCGAGGTCGAAGCCTCGCGCCAGGAACTTGTCGAAGGAGTTACCAACCGACGAGACGGTGCCGCCGCTGATCGCGCCGGCGAGCCAGTTGGGTAGGTCGTTGAACAACGGCTGCGTGACATAGTCGTTGTAGGCTACGGTCGTAGCGACTGCGAAGATGAAGCAGAGCTTCACCAGACGCAGGACCCCATCCATTATGGGCTCCGAGATTGAGCCGCGGAAAATCGCGTAGCCGTAGAGGACGATGTAGAGCGTCAGCGCCACGAGGAGCGGACCGCGCACGGCGGCGATCACATTGCCGAGCCCAGTCCCGAGGAAGTTGGCAAGCTGGCCGTCGACGTATGTGTAGGCTGGTCCGTAAATCTCAAACACGAGGCTGCTCCAGCATTCTTACTTAGCCGGCGGGGCTTCGTAGGTTTGGCGCAAGATTTCGCGTCGGTTCGCGTGGCGTTGTTTGACTGCGATAGTGTCGGCCGCGAGCTGGGCGAGCTGACACTCTTGGCCGGTGTGGGTGCCATTCTTGCAGCCGGCCAATACCTCGGCGCGTTCAGCCTCATGGATCTCGAAGTAGCTTTGGGACCGCGGCTCCCTCCCGCAGCTGGTCAGGCCACAAGCGCCGATCGCGAGGAGGAGCACTGGGAAAGTCACCTTCATTGATAAACCTCCTGTAGGGCCTGATGGCGGGCCTGCCGCCGAGCGGCCGCGGCTTCGCGGTCGCGTTGTTCGGCCAGTCGGCGCTCTGCGTCCTGCATCATCGCCAAGCCCTGGAGCTGCATCTGGTCGTTGTTGATGAGCGCCTGTTCGGCGTCGATCCGGGCCTGAAGGTCCATGACCTCCTTCGCGGTCTTGGCGTTGTTGAGGGCAAGGCGGAGTTCATCCAGACCCGTCTGCCGCTGGGACGCGGTGCGGTAGGCGCTTTCGCCCAGAGCGATGTCGCGGGCGGCGCGATCGCCCGATTTCACGAGCGAGTCCTGATAGTATTGCTCGACGGCCGAGAGCCCCGAGGTCACCGGCGTGAACAGACGATTGGCGTCGCGGATCGAAGTCGCCCGCGTGCCGATCGAGCCGAGATCTGAAAGGGTCCCGTTGAGAAGGCGGGAGGTGTCCTGGACTTCCGCAGGCAGGTAGCGCCGCAGGGCAGGGTTGTTCAGCACACCGGCCAGGCTGTTGACGTTGGTCAGCTTGTTGAAGTCGTCGTAGAGCTGCTGGCCCTGGGAGATCAGCCGAGTGCCTTGCTGGACCTGGGTCTGGAGTTCCTGCAACTGTGAGCGTGCTTCGTTGAGCTGCTGCAGCATCCGGGCATAGGCACCGGGATCCGTAACCGTCATCTGGGCCGAGGCCGGCGGCGCAGCCCCCAGGATGAGGACGGCCGCCGCCGCCCCTAAAAGCCGGGTTCTCATAGGATTCTCCGTCGCTCTTTCTGGAAGATCGGCCCCCAAACGGCGGGGTCGTCGCCGTGCTGGGCCCGGATGCGGTCAAGCAGCTCGACGGTCTCAGCCCGGCCGGACAGGACCGCCAATTCGTCGTCAAGGCCGTTGAGGTTCAGCTCGACGACCACGGAGTTGTGTCCCTGCTTGACGAGGAACATCCTGGATTCCGGTGACAGCTCCTCGCGGACCAGGCGGAACTCCTCGCGCGTCAGCCCGAAGCCATCGACGTAGTCGCGGGCCTGCCCATAGGGGTTAGGAAGGAAGATCTTGGTCGGGCATTGCTCCAAGATCGTGTGCGAGATCTCCGAGCGAAGGACGTCGGCCGGGCTTTGCGTGCCGAACACCATGAAGGCGTTCTTCTTCCGGTAGGTCTTCAGGCCGTCCTGGGCGAGGCCCCGGAAGCTCTCGTCGCCCAGCGCCTTCCAGAACTCATCGATGTCGACCACGAGGCGGCGGCCGTCGACCAGGGCTTCCAGCCGGTGGATGAGGTACATCATGATCGGCGTGCGGACCTCGGCGTTGTCGAGGAAGTCCGTCATGTCGAAGCCGATCAAACGGGCCTCCAGCGGCACCTGGTCGATGTCGTTATCGAGGACCCAGCCGAGCGAACCCGACCGTGTCCACTTCTCCAGCCGGGCCCCGATGCCCTCGGCGTCGCGCTGGCCGAGTAGCTGGCGGAGGGCGAGGAGGGAGCGTTGGCGCGGCGCCATGGGCTGGAGGGCGGCGATGCCGTCGGCGATCAGGCGCTCCTCCTGAACGCTCAGCGGCCGATCCGGCGGGGTGACGAGCTTGCGCACCAGCTGCGATAGAAACACCAAGTTCGCCGGGCTGTAGTCGAGCGCTTGGAAAGGGGCGAAGCCCGTCGGTGACCCGTTCTTGAGAGAGAGGTAGGTGCCGCCCGACGCCCGGACGAAAATCTCAGCCCCGCGGTCCTTGTCGATGAAGACCTGCTGCGCTCCGAACTTCTCGAGCTGGGCGAGCATGAAGTTCTGGACGACCGTCTTGCCCGAGCCCGACGGGCCGCAGATGAAGGTGTGGCCGAGATCGCCCGCGTGGAAATTGAAATAGAAAGGCGACAGCGCCGAGGTGCGGAGCAGCGCCACGGCCGGTCCCCACTGATTGCCGGTCGGCCGGCCGGACGGATAGGTGTGGAAGGGCGACAGGGCCGCGAAATTGCGGGAATTGATGGCCGCCGGGCGAGACCGCTTAGCAAAGTTCCCGGGGAATTGGGCCCAAAAAGCCGCTTCGAGCGCCAGGTCCTCTCGCGCGACAACCAGACCGGAATCGGCGAGCGTCGCCCGCGCGGCCGACATGTTGTCTGCGAGCTCCTTGGTGTTGGTTCCGTAGACCAACATCGAGAACTGATGTTCGCCCATGACGAAGCGGTTGCTGACTAGGTCGTCGATGGCGTCGTCCAGGCCGTCGACCTGGGAATGGGCGCGATCGTTGGCCTTGATGAGCTGGTTCTGTTTGCGCTCCAGGATGGCGCGCGCCGACGCCTTCGACAGGAAGGCGAAGGATTGGGTGGCGACGAAGGGGTATTTGGCCCGCAGGAGGCCGTCCCACAGGCCTGGCCGTGTGGTGGCGGGATATTCCTTCACCCCAAAGATGCCGGCGAACTTTTCCTCGCCGGGTTCGCGGATCTCCAGCGCCTCGCGGCCGAAGATCACCCGGCAGGTGTAGAGCGCATGGCCCAGATGGCCCCTGACGAGCGGTATCCGCTGCTGGCGGCCGGTCAGGACCAGATGGAGCAGCTCCATCGGCTCGGAGAACGCCAGGCCGTTGTGCTGATAGAGGCCAAGCGGCCGCACGCCGTACCGCGACAGATACTGGAGAAGGTCGCGTCCCTTGTCCTCAAGGAGCCTGATCGCCTCCTCGTCGACCTCCAGCCCTGCCCGGCTGCGCGCGCGCAGCCTGTTGAAGAAGGCGGCGGCGCGATCGGCGGCGTCGCGGCCGGGGTGCAGGACCACGGTGACATAGAGATCGTTGGTGAACAGCCGCGTGCCGGTCACCCGCTTGCGGTACTCGGCGTCGAGATCGCGCGCGAAGGCCGATTGGAAGGCGCCTTCGGGATAGCCGCGATCCTCACGCCGGATGATGTGCGTCCAGATGGCCAGGCGTTCGTCGGCAAGGTTGCGCCAGGCATTGTTGAGCTTGGCGTGCCAGTCGTTGATGTCACGCACGTCGGCCGTCTCGAACGAGGCGCCGTCGAGCTTGAAGCAGATCATCAGGGCGCGATTGTCGAGCGCCACGACATGGTCCGAGACATGCCGAGCGTAGGAAAGATTGCCGCCCAGCTCGGATTCGCGCTTCAACACGCCCAGAGGCGGCCGCGCCGAGGGCGCGGCCAGCACGGTCGCCGCCTTAGCCATTGGGGAAATCCTTCCTGCTGTAGCGGCGCAAAACAGTCATTGGCGATGGCGAGCTGCCGCCCCACCAGCTGCGGTTCCGGGCCCGGCCCTTCGTCTCAAACCACATGAAGAGGACGCGGAACGCGTTGTGGTCGTGCTTGACGATGGCGCGGAAGAGGAAGTGCAGCGCCACCCCGAGGCTGAGGTAGAGGAGGCTGTGTCCGACCAAATAGACGAAGCCGGTGACGATGACGTTCATCCCCATGGCTTCGACCGGGACGCCGAGCACCATGGCCGGGCGCGTGCAGGCCAGGAATAGGGTGTCTTCAGTGATGCGTTCGTCGTCTTCCATGGCGGGGGGACCTCATCCGCTGCGCGACCGCCCCCCGGCGTCGCGTGGCGTGATGACGGGCGGCTAGGCCGCGCCGCCCGTCAGGAGGTTGACGATCTCCGCCGCGCCGAACACGACGATGATCCCCACGACCACGATCGCCATGCGGCGGAAGTCGAAGATCCCGAACATGGCGAGGATGCCCATGATTACGATCGCGATCACCGCCAGGAGCCGGGCGGTGTTGCCCGTGAGGATGTCGAGGACGTTCTGTAGCAATCCTTCGACGTTCTGGGCCGCGGCCGGCTCGACCAGACCGAGCGTCAGGACAAGGACGGCGAAGGTTACAGCGCCGATCCGCCGCGCGGTCGTGATCCGCGCGCCGACCGGCCTATGACCGATTCCTTGTGGGCTCATCATGGGGGGCTGGCTCCTGCTTCTCTGTTTCGAGAATTATCGGGCCGTAGTAGTGGTATGCGTCCCGACAATGGGCGACCGCGGCGGACAAGTGTTTGTACCGCTTCGGTTTCGTAGAGCCGTAGACGGAGACCAGATGTTCTCCGCTCTTCCAGCTCAACGTGACGTACATGGTCCATGTACTTTCGGTCGCCTCGACGATCCGGACGCCGACAATCCTGCCGCTCTTTGGCCGCAGGCTGGTCAGCATTCGCTCTCGGATCGTCCCGTCGGGCATACGCCCCACCCCCAAGCTCACAAGGGGTCCAGCATACGTCGGCGGGGCAGCCGTGGTCACGTTTGACGTTTTTGAAGGCGATCAGCTTGCTCACCTTCTGAACACGAGTTTGGGGGATTCCTTGGTCCGGGCGAACACGTCCCAGGCCGGGGGCGGCGGCTCGGCCGGCGCCAGATCGGGGCCCAGATTCTCCGCCGCGATTTGTCGGGCGACCTCGGCCGGTGTCGGCGCCGGCGGTGCGAAGGTCCCGCCGATCGCCGGCACGACCTGGCCGGCGGCCGCCTCGACCTTGGCGACATAGCCGTTTGTGAAGCCGCGCCCGTGATCGCCCGTGTTGTAGGCGGAGAACGCCATTCGTAGCGCCTGCTGCTGAGGCGCCGAACGTGCGGCGCTTACGTAGCCCGCCTCGAGCACCCTCGCGGCGCCGGCAAGGTTCCGGCAGGGGTCGAAGGCGTCGGCGACCGTCATGCCGAGCCAGGCGAGGTTCTTGCTATTGATCTGGGCGAGGCCAAGGTCGACGCTGCGGCCCTGCCGGATAAGGGCCTCTGCGGTGCGGATCGCTTCGCTCGCGGTCCGCGCCGGCGCAGGATCCGCCGCCCCGTTGACGTTGATGGCCAGAGGATTGAAGCGGCTTTCGACCTGGACGACGCTCAGCATCGTTTCTGGGGCGATGGTCGGAGCACACCGCTGGGCCAACGTCAGAACGGCGGCGAGCTCCAGGATCATCCCTACGCTCCTGTCGCCTGCTGGGGTTGTGCGGCAGCATCGACGCCGTGGCGCGAGGCCTTGTCAGGCAAGGCTTCAGGGGCTCTGACACGCCCTCTCAACTGCAATCGCGACGCGAGCTTCATCATTCGCCGCGCAGCCTGGGCCGCGCGCCCTCAACCCGGATGCTTGCCCGGAAAATGTCGTATTTCCTGACAAATGCGACACTAACCCGGTGCGGATTCGTCTATCAAGTGCTATTTTGGGGGGAGTCGGCAGAAAGCCTGGTGCAACCCTGCGGCGCATGGATCGGTAAGGCAAGCGGAGCCATTGTGTTTTTCAGGTCGAGTCCCATACTGGAACATGGCGCGAACGCGATTCCGCGCGCCACCCCCTCGGCCGACTCGGAAGTCCACGTCATGATGTGCGTGGTTGAGATGCAGGCCGCTAGGCGGGCCAACCCTCGCAGGGGCTCAATGGGCCGCTGGATTAGCTGGGAAACAACTTTCGGCGCGCGTCAGGCGAGCCTGACCGAAGGCGGGAAAGGCGCCGAGAGCAGACGATGAACACTAGGTCCGACCCGCACCCCATCCGAGATTTCTTCATCTCCGACCTGGTCGATTACGCGCCCAAGGACAGCGCGGAGATGATGGAGCGTCCGTTCTTTTCGATCTCCAAGCGCAAGCGCAACAAGTCGATCCATTACGAGAGCCCCGACGGCAAGCTCTGGATCAAGGTGAACGCCAACCCCACACACGGCATGGCGACGATCTGGGACGCCGATATCCTGATCTGGTGCATTTCGCGGATCATGGCGCAGAAGGACGCGGGCAAGAACGAGGTCCGGCCGATCATTCATACGACCCCCTACGAGCTGCTGCGCGGTATCGCGCGCAGCACTGGCGGGCAGGACTATGTCGAGTTGATGAAGGCGATCCGCCGGCTACGGACCACGGAGGTCGAAACCAACATCCGGGCTGGCAAGCGTCGCTACATCGCGTTCCACTACCTGGGGGACATCGAAGGGGATGGCGACAGCCCGGAAGATCCAGAGCAGCTGAAGTCCCTGACCCTGCGGGTCCCCGATTGGCTGCTTGAAGGCATCATGGGCGGTCACGTCCTGACGCTCGATCGGGAGTATTTCCTCCTCACCGGGGGCATTGAGAGGGCCATCTATCGTGTGGCGCGCAAGCACGCCGGAAACCAACCGAAGGGCTGGGTCTGCAAGATGGAGACCCTGCACACCAAGACCGGCAGCGAATCCCCGCTGAAGAAATTCACCTTCCGGCTTCGCGAGATGTGCCGCAACGACGAGCTCCCCCGCTATGCGATGAAGGAGACCAAGACCCAGGACGGCAGCGCCGCAGTGCTTTTCATCGACCGGACGTTCCTGACCGAGCAGGCGGCGGAGCGTCGCGCTGCAGATGCCGGCCAGCGGCATCGGGAAGACGGACGTACCGCCTGGATCGACGCCGATCGCGATCCGCGCGACTTCGATCTGGCCTGGTCGGCCTGGATAGAGAAGGGTCACGCGCCGGCCGAGTTCGCCGCCGCTTGCAGCGACAAGCGCGCGATCATGCCGTCCTAGCGCGTCGGGGTAACAGGAACCCGCCCTTCAAGCATGGGGCCGCCGGCGCATGAGACTCGGTGTTTTAGGAACCAGCGATGGGGTGGAGTCACCGAGTGAGGTGCGATTCGTGGCGATTCGGCGAGTCCAAAGCGACGTCTGTCGGGGTTTCAGGAACCCAAGGCCGAGCCTGAGTCGATTAGTTGGCGCCGATTCTAGGTGGAGCGCGAGTCTGGCATGTCGCATTGTCTAGCAAATCCGCCATATCTGCTTAAGGAACCGCGTCTCGGGGTTTCAGGAACCCCTGGAAGCGACCCGAGGCGGCGTCACCCTCGGGGTTTTAGGAACCGGCGAGGCGCTTGCTGGCGCCATCCCCTGCCTGCTCAGACCGCCCCCCAGTGTCGGGGTATTGGGAACCGTCTGGATCGGGGGATCAGGAACCCCGAATCACGGGGTATTCGGGACCGGATTTCGTGGTAACAGGAACCAACTCACGGGGTATCAGGAACCGCGCGTCTGAAAATCGCAAGATTTTCCAAGACCTAAGTCAGTTATCCACAGCCCTTAACGCCTTAACTTCATTCTATAACAGAGTCTCTTTTAACGCGGCGGGGGCCGAACCGTCCGGAAAGACACCGCCTCTTGGGGGCTTCGCCCCCGCCGGCTCGCTTCGCCGCTTCGCGGCTACGCCCCGGGCGCTAACGCGCCCTCCCACCCGGCATCCCCCGATCGGCGTCGGGCTCCGCCCGACAAGTTATTCTTGGAATCGAAGGTTCCCATGATCTTGGTCCTGGAAAACCGTCGAGTCCGCCGCAAACGCCGCAAGGGGCTTTCCGAGGAAAGCCTCGCGTTTTCGGCAGAGAATCCCAGGAACCATTGGTGGGCTGCCTCGACGTCGCAGGGGGGCGAACTTCGGTGAAGTCCCGGTTCCTACGATTTTCGAAACCGCGCTTCAGCCTGGACACCGGGCTCTTTTTGGCGTTTGCGGTCGCGGCCATCACCCTGGCCGGCCCGCGGGTCATCGGCGGCCTCCGGGAGCAGGCTCCGGCGCTTCCCACCTTCCGCCCGATCACCGGGCCGGTCAGCCGCATCGGCGACGGCGATACGTTCTGGATCGGGCGCGTGAAAATCCGGCTCTGGGGCATCGATGCGCCCGAGGCCGCGACGACCGACGGTCCGGCGGCGACCCGCTACCTGACCGAGGTCGTGGCCGACCATCCCCTCACCTGCCGCCAAGCCGGCCCGCCTTCGCATGATCGGCTTGTGGCGCGATGCGAGGACCCGTGGGGACGCGACATCGCGGAAATCATGGTCGGCGCCGGCTGGGCGCTGGACTGGCCTGAATATTCGCGCGGCCATTACGGGCCGGCGCAGAATCGCGCCGCTTCATTGGGCGCTGGCCTACATGCCGGGCCGTGAATCGACGGCCAAGGAAACTCCTAACTGGCGGTCTGTTCAACAAGGCGTCTCAGAGGAGGGCGCTCGCGACGGTTATGCTGTCGCTAATGCTCGCTCGCGCACCGGCTATGGTCAGCTAGTGTCTCTATCACACGGCAGTCGCCTGCTATCCCGCGGCAACCAGCATCGGCCATACGCTTCAATTCGGTGCGCAGCGCCATCAGCTGGGCGATCTTACCTTCGACCATAGCAAGTTGCTGTGCGGCGAGGGCGTTTGCGTCGTCGCACGCGCGGTCGGGATGGTCTGCCAGATCGAGAAGCGTGCGGATCGCATCGATCGGAAAGCCGAGCTGCCGGGCGTGCTTGATGAAGGCGAGCCGCTGCACGGCGCCGTGGCCATAGACGCGCCTGTCGTTCGCTGTGCGGTCCGGTTCGGGCAGCAATCCAATTTGCTCGTAGAAGCGGATCGTAGGTACCTTCACGTCCGCCGCCTTGGCGAGCTTTCCGATGGTGAGCGCCGACATGAGTCCTCCGAATGAGGCCTTGAAATAGGTGCTTGATCCTCTAGCCACTAGAGGATGCAAGGTGGCGGCATGTCGAGTTGTTCTACATCCGAAAAGCCGGCGAGCGCCGGTTGCGGCTGCGGAAGCGCGGTCGCGTTCGACGGCGCGTCTCCAGCCTATCGTCGGGCGCTCAGCGCCGTCATCGTCATCAATGTTGTGGGCTTCGTCGTCGTCGCCGTCGGCAGCTGGTTCGCCGACTCGGCGGCGCTCGCGGCCAACACCCTCGATTTCGCCGCCGATGCGGCGACCTACGCCCTGAGCCTGTGGGTGATTGGGAAGAGCGTTCGGGTGCGCTCTGGCGCCGCCCTGATCAAAAGCGGGAGCCTCGCGCTTATGGCTACCGGCATCCTCGGCCTGGCGATCTGGCGAGCCGTGACGGGAGCCTCGCCCGAAGGGGGCGCGATCTCCGGTCTCGGGCTGTTCGGCGCAGCGGCCAATCTCTTAGCCGCCTTGCTTCTGGTGCGCTTTCGCGACGGAGACGCCAACGTACGCTCCGTCTGGCTTTGCACGCGCAACGACCTGATCCAGTGCTTGGCGGTGGCCGCGACGGGTCTGGCCGTTACGGTGACTGGCTCGCGCTGGCCAGACCTCATTGTGGGCGTGCTGCTCGCGGCCGTCTTCTTCCGTTCGGCCTGGCTGATCACCGCACAGGCGACGAACGAGCGCCGCAGTGCAGCCAATGAACGTAAATTTGTAACGCATTCCCCTAATAGTCTGACGCGCGTATAGGGTCCGGCGATGGCGAGCTTTTCGACATGGACAAGAGCAGTGAGGTGGCTTGCGGCCGCCTTGCTGGTCGCTGTCCTGTCGCTCGGACCGAGTGTGGATGCGCTCGTCTGCGGGAATGATGGAAGCTTGAGTGCAGCCGCGGCGGAAGCGCCGACCGTGGCCGGCCAGTCAACCGCCGCTCCGGAGGATCAACATCAGGGATCTGACGTCGCGGATGTCTGCATTCACGGACATTGTCACCACTACGCTCCTTTCGTGCCTTTGAATGGCGATGGCGAGTTCCTCGCGAGGAAAATTCAGTCCCAGCACGACTTGGAGCGAGGTGCTATTCGCACCTCCGATCCGCACTTCGGCCTGAAGCGACCACCTCGCGGCTGACGACCGACGCGCCCAGCGCGAGTTCTGTCGTCATCAGCGAGAAGGTTTATGTCTCTCAATCATCGAAGGCCGCTGCACGCGGCCGCTTCAGGGCTGGCTGCCCTGGGGCTCCTTAGCGGCACCGCCGCCGCGGAGCCTGCCCCGCCCTTCACGGAACTTCTTCGGCAAGCACAGGCAACCGCGCCCAGGCTAGCCGAGGCACGGGCGGAAGTCGCGCGCACGGAGGGGCTGGCTCGCCAAGCCCGCGCGTACCCCAACCCGTCGCTCGGCCTAGAGGTGGAGAATTTCTCCGGATCGGGCCCCTACAAAGGTATCGACCAAGCCGAGACTACCGCGTCGATCAGTCAAACATTCGAGCTGGGCGGCAAGCGGCCGGCGCGCATCGCTGCTGGCCAAGCGGAGGTGCAGGCGTCTCGTCAGCGCGTCGCTCGAGCGCTGGCGGACTTCCGCTTCGATCTGACGGCGTCATACGCCGAAGCCGAAGCCGCTGACCGCCGACTGCAACTCGCCAAGGAGTCGTTGTCGCTCGCCGAAGAGGATGCCCGGATTTCCCGAGCTTTCGTCCAGTCCGGCCGAGAGCCTGACCTTCGCCGCATCCAGGCGGAGGCGGCCGTACAGGCGGCGCGGGCGAGCCTTGAGGAGGCGCAGGCCACGCGCACAACAGCTTTTGCCAGCCTCACGGCGCTCGCGGGGTCGTCAGCGCCTATCACGTCGATTCCCATCAGCCTGTTGGACCAGCCGCCCCCCTCGCTGGGGTCAGCCGGGCTGAGCACGGCTAGCGCGCCAGGAATCATGGTGGCCCAAGCCGAGCGAGACGCCGCAACACGTCGGCTGAGCCTTGAGCGTCGGCGCGCTGTTCCAGACGTAAACGTCTCCATCGGCTTTCGGCGGTTCGAAGACAGCAATACCTCCGCTGTAGTCGCCGGAGTTTCTGTTCCGCTACCTCTGTTCGATCGAAATCGCGGCAACGTCAGCGCCGTTCGAGCCGAGGTGACGGCCGCGGAGGCGCGCCTTCGCGCCGCGAGGCTCGATGCGGAAGCCGCCCTTCGGTCAGGAACGGCGCGGGTGGCGGCGGCGGAGACGCGGCTTGTCGCATCTCGAAATGGCGAGCGAGCCGCCCAGGAAGCCTACCGACTTACACGCATAGGGTACGAGAGCGGAAAGCTCAGCCTCGCGGAACTGCTCGTTGCACGCCGCGCGCTCATTGATGCGCGCGGCCAATCCATCGCCGCCGCCGTCGAGCGGGTAAGCGCGCAAGCAGCCCTCACTCGGTTGAGCGGAGCTCCCGGGCCCGGAGAATCACAATGAAGCAAGATAAGTCGCGCCTCTATGGCGCTGTCGCCGCTGTGGCGCTGATTGCAGCCGCCGGCGGCTTCGGTCTGTCTAGCCTATTGAACCGTAGCGATGCCCCCCCTGCCGCAGCTGCGGACGAGCATGCAGAAGGCGAGGAGGGACATAAGGAAGGTGAAGGGGGGGCGGAGAAATCGGCCGAAGCCCCAGAGGGGATCGTTGCGCTCACGCCCGCCCAAATCCAGGCCTCCGGCATCAACGTCGTTGGGGTAGGACGTGGCGGCGGCGGCGAAGCCCGGCTCTCTGGACGCGTCGAGCCGATGATCGACGCGCGAGCCAGCGTGGGCGCTTCCGTCGCTGGTCGGGTGGAACGAGTGCTGGTGGCGCCGGGCCAGTCGGTTCGTGCTGGTCAAGCGTTGGCGATCCTTGTCAGCGGAGACGCCGCGACCTTTCGCGCCGAGGCTGACGCGGCCGCGGCGTCGGCCGACGCCGCCCGTCGTGCCTACGAGCGGGACCGAAGTCTTGGCGAGCAGGGTGTCGTAGCGCGCCAGGAAGTCGAGGCCTCGCGCGCCCAGGCGCTGAGTGCTGAAGCCTCCACGCGGGCGGCGCGGGCGAGGGCGTCGGCGGCAGGGTCGCCAAATGCGGCTGGCCGGGCCAGCATTTCCTCCCCGATAGCCGGGGTCGTAACAACGGTGCAGGTGGGACCGGGAGGTTTTGTCGCGCAGGGCGGGATCGTTGCAGAGGTGACGAATCCAAGCCGCGTCGAACTGGTCTTCAACGCGCCGCCGGCAGCTGCAGCGGGGGTTCGGGTAGGATCGCCCATCCGGGTGCAAGGTCCCTCTGGTGAGTTCGAGGCCGTTGTCACCGGCGTCGCCACGGGCGCCAACGCGCAGAGTGGTGCAGCCATCGTCCGGGCGCGTCCGAGCGGTGGGGCGCTGCCGCCGGCCGGCTCGGCTGTGACAGGCGCTGTGGTCACGGGGGCTTCCGGCGAAGGGACCACTGTCCCCTCCGAGGCCGTTCAATCGGTCGAAGGCGCAAGCGTTGTGTTCGTGCAGACGCAAGGCGGCTTCAGGGCTGTCCCAGTACTCGTCGGGCGCCGAGCCGGCGGTCGAACGGAGATCCTCAACGGGCTCAATGGCTCTGAACGAATCGCCGGCGCCAACGCCTTCCTACTCAAAGCCGAGCTCGCCAAGGGCGAGGCCGAGCACGGTCACTAGGGGCGACGATCTTGTTCAAAGCTATCATCGAAGCGTCGGTTCGGTTCCGCTGGTTCGTCATTATTGCCGTCAGCCTCGTTGCGGCGCTGGGTCTGTTCGAACTGACCAAGCTGCCGATCGATGCGGTCCCCGACATCACCAACCGACAGGTGCAGATCACCACGGTCGCCCCCGCCTTGGCGCCAGAGCAGATCGAGCGTCAGGTCACATATCCGCTGGAGACGGCCCTGGCCGGCATTCCCGGCCTGACCAGCACGCGGTCCCTCTCGCGCAACGGCTTCAGCCAGATCACCGCGATCTTCACGGACCGGACCGACATCTACTTCGCCCGTCAGCAGGTCGCCGAGCGGCTTGCCGCAGCGTCCGAGGGGCTTCCCGAAGGTGTGGAACCGGCCCTGTCGCCCATCACGACCGGCCTCGGTGAAGTCCTGATGTGGACGGTCGACTATGTCCCGTTCTCGACCAAGAGCCTGGCGAAGCCGGGCGAGCCTGGTTGGCAGGCGGGCGGCGTCTATTTGACCCCCGAGGGCGAGCGATTGTCGACGCCCGAACAGCGCGCAACCTATCTGCGCACGGTCCAGGATTGGATCATAGCGCCCCAGATGCGCACCACCTCCGGTCTCGCCGGAGTCGATACCGTAGGCGGCTACGTCAAGGAGTACGCCGTCCGTCCCGACGCCGCGCGGCTGTCCGCCTATGGCCTGGGCCTCGGCGATCTGGTCGAGGCGGTGGAGCGCGCCAACACCCAGGCGGGCGCCGGCTACATCCAGCGCGCGGGCGAGGCCCTGGTCGTTCGTACCGACGCTCTGGCGCTAACCATCGGCGACCTGGCCCAGGCCCCGGTCGTCAATCGCGGCGGTCTGGTCGTTCGGGTCGCCGACGTCGCCACGGTCGAGATCGGTCAGGCCCCCCGTCTGGGCGGCGCCAGCCGCGACGGCCACGAGGCCGTTCTGGGGACGGCCCTGATGATCGCCGGCGGCAACAGCCGCACCGTCGCCCAGGCCGCCGCCGACAGACTGGCGGTGGTGGACGACAGTCTTCCCCCAAGTATCGTCGCCATCCCGGTGCTGAATCGCAGTGAGCTTGTCAACTCCACCATCGCGACGGTCGCCCGGAACCTGACCGAGGGCGCCCTTCTCGTCGTGGTGGTGCTGTTCCTGCTGCTGGGCAACATCCGCGCCGCGACCATCACAGCATTGATGATCCCGCTGTCCTTCCTGTTCGCGGTCATCGGCATGAACCGGTTCGGCATCAGTGGAAACCTGATGAGCCTTGGCGCCCTCGACTTTGGTCTGATGGTCGACGGCGCGGTTGTGGTGATCGAGAACACACTGCTGATGCTGACACAGCGGCGGGCTCAGCTCGGTCGGATGCTGACGCGCCACGAACGATTGGGCGTTGCGGTTCAATCCGCGCGTCAGATGGTCAAGCCGGCCGCCTTTGGCCAGCTGATCATCCTTCTCGTATTCGCCCCGCTGCTGATGCTGGAAGGCGTCGAGGGCAAGACGTTCCAGCCCATGGGCGCGACCGTCATGCTAGCCCTGGTTGGAGCGTTTATTTTCTCCTTCACCTTCGTGCCTGCCATGACAGCCCTGCTGGTGCGCGATCCCAAGTCGGTCCACGTCGGCCCCGACGGTCAGGCCGTCGAGCATGAGACTTGGATTCTTCGGTTTGCCCGCCGGTTTGTCCAGCCCGCGATCAAGGCTGCGGTCGGACGGCCTAAGCTCGTGCTGATCTCGGCGGTGGCGACCCTTGTCATCGGCGGGGTCTCCTTCATGTCGTTGGGTCGGGAATTCATTCCGACGCTCGACGAAGGCGACATCGCCCTGCAGGCGCTGCGCGTGCCATCGGCATCCTTGGAACAGTCCTTGGCCATGCAGATGGCTCTGGAGCGCGTCATCAAGGCCCAGCCTGAAGTTGAGACCATGTTCTCACGCACCGGCACGGCCGAAGCGGCTGTGGACCCGATGCCGCCGAACATCTCCGACAGCGTGATCGTGCTGAAGGACCGCAAGGACTGGCCCGATCCTAGCCTTGAGAAGGAGGCGCTGATCGAACGGGTGGAGAAGGTCGCGGGTCAGCAGATCGGCAACAATTTCGAGTTCAGCCAGCCGATCGAACTCCGCTTCAATGAACTGATCTCCGGCGTCCGAACCGACCTCGCCGTCATGGTCTATGGCGACGACTTCGACACGCTCCAGCGCGTCGCGGATCAGGTCGCGACTTCGCTCCGGAACACGACCGGGTCGGCGGACGTACGGGTCGAGCAGGCCTCCGGCCTGCCCACCCTGACCGTCAGCGTTGATCGTACTGCCGCCGCCAGCTACGGCCTGTCTGCGTCCGACGTCAGCGAAGCGGTTTCGGCCGGGATCGGCGGCGCTGAGGCCGGGCGTATCTTCGAGGGGGACCGGCGCTTCGATGTCGTCGTTCGCCTGCCGGACGACGCCCGCAACGATCCGGCGGCCCTGGCGGCACTCCCGATCGTCTCCAGTACCGGGGTTATCGTGCCGCTGTCTTCCGTGGCCCGCATCCAGACTGGTGAAGGTCCGAACCAGATCAGTCGTGAGAACGGCAGCCGTCGCATGGTGGTCCAGGCCAATGTGCGCGGACGAGATCTGGGGGGCTTCGTCACTGACGCCCAGCGCCAGGTCTCGGAGATCGAACTGCCGGCCGGGGTCTATCTCGATTGGGGCGGCCAGTTCGAGAACCTCAAGCGGGCTGAACAACGGTTTGGTCTCGTCATCCCCGTCGTCTTCGTGTTGATCGGCCTGTTGCTGTTCCTGGCGCTGGGATCTTTCGCGGAGGCCGGGCTCGTTTTCGCCTGCGTCCCCCTGGCCCTGGTTGGCGGCGCGCTCGCGCTGCTGTTGCGCGGTATGCCCTTCTCTGTCTCTGCAGCGGTCGGCTTCATCGCCGTCTCCGGCGTGGCGACCCTGAATGGCCTAGTGCTTATGCAGGCGATCCGCGAACGGCTGACAGCCGGGCTGACTCCCTACGACGCGGCCATCGAAGGCGCCTCAAGCCGTCTTCGGGCCGTATTGACGACCGCCCTCGTGGCGATCGTTGGCTTCATCCCGATGGCGCTCGCGCATGGTGCGGGTGCTGAGGTGCAGAAGCCCCTGGCCACGGTCGTCATCGGCGGCCTCCTCACAGCGACGGCGCTGACGCTGCTGGTGCTGCCGACCTTCGCCGCGAAAGCTGTGAAGCACCGGAAGGCTGAGGGGATGGACGATTGAGCCCGCCCACGTTCGAAGACGATCAGCAGCGAAAAACGCTGCTGATCGTCTTGATCCTCAACGCGCTGCTGTTTGCTGTCCTCGGTGTCGGCGGGCTGATAGCGGACTCGAGCGCTCTGGTGGCGAACGCCGTCGACAATGGCTCGGACGCGGCCGTCTACTTGATCAGCTTCCTGGCTGTGGGTCGCGCCGCCCGGTGGAAACGCCGGGCGGCGCGCGCCTCCGGCATCATGCTCCTGATCTTTGCGGTCGGCGTGCTGATCGACGCGGGGCGGCGCTGGTGGTTCGGGGCGGAGCCTGTTGGTTGGACGATGATGGCTCTCGCCCTTGTAGCGGCAGGCGTGAATCTGGTTTGCCTGCTACTGCTGCGCCGCTCGCAAACCGATGACGTGAACATGCGGGCCGCGGAAACCTTCAGCCTGAACGACTTTGCGTCCAACGGGGGCATCCTCGTCGCCGGCGGACTTGTCATGTGGCTGGACCGCGCTTGGCCGGACCTGGCGGTCGGCGTTCTAGTCGCAATCATCGCCGCCAAGGGCGGCCTCGAGATCCTACGTGACGCCGCCGCAAGCGGCGACCAACCCGACAAACAGGCCTAAAGGGGGGGCTGCCATGGCCGAGGAAAAACTTCGTCTCGCGATCCCAGTGTTACTCCCGTCCGATGGGGACGCATGCGAGCGCTGCGTTCAAGAACTGACGGAAATCCTCAAAGGCCGCACCGGTGTAGCTGAAGCTCATGTCGAAGGGCGCGAGGACGCACATCTTTGCATCCACTTCGACCCGTCGCTGATCACCCCATCGCAGGTGCGCGCCCTTGCCAAACAGCAGGGGGCTCGGATCGCCGAGTCCTTTGGACATATGAACTACCGGCTCGCGCAGCCTATGCACGCGAGGGCTGCGCGAACCCTAGCGGAAGATCTGCGCGCCAAACCGGGCGTAGTTCGCGCTGAGGTGGGCTCTACCGGGGCCGCCATCGTCGAGTTCGACCGAAATCAGCTCGACGAGCAGACGCTGCGGGCTTTCCTCGACAGTCGCGCGGTCGCTTTAGGGCAAGCGCCAGGCGCCGAGGCCCCTAGCAGCTTCGTGGAACCCTCGAACGACGACCATGCCGCCCATGGTCACAGGCCGGGCGAGGGGCACGGCCATAAGCACGGAGGCGTCTTCGGCGAGCGAACTGAGCTCGTCTTCGCGGTGCTCTCTGGTGTCGCCCTGCTAGTAGGCTGGCTGGCGTCGTTCCGGCTCTCTGGGCCCGTTCCTCTAGGCTTTTACGTGCTGGCCTATGGCTTTGGGGGCTACTTCACCCTGCGGGAGGCTCTGGAAAACCTCCGCAACCGGCGCTTCGAGATCGACACCCTGATGCTGGTTGCGGCGGCGGGCGCCGCAGCATTGGGCGAGTGGGCGGAGGGCGCCCTGTTGCTGGTCCTGTTCAGCTTGGGGCACGCACTGGAGCAGTACGCAATGGGGCGCGCCCGACGGGCCATCGAGGCGTTGGCCGAGCTCGCGCCTGAGCGTGCGAGCCGCAAGCGCGGAGACGTTTTCGAAGAGGTGCCGGTCGAGGCGCTACAGGTTGGCGACATCGTCCTGGTGCGGCCTAACGAACGGCTCGCCGCAGATGGCGTGGTGGTGCTTGGAGAGAGCGCTGTCAATCAAGCGCCCGTCACCGGCGAGAGCATGCCGGTGGAAAAGCGCCCATCGACTTCGGAAACCCCGTTCGAAACCGCAGACGCAGCTCATAAGGTTTTCGCAGGCACCATCAATGGCGCGGGTGCGCTGGAAGTCCGCGTGGCTCGCCTGTCGAGCCAGTCCACGCTGGCGCGTGTGGTCACCATGGTCGCCGAGGCGGAGGCGCAGCGATCTCCTACGCAGCGCTTCACCGACAAGTTCGAGCGCATCTTCGTGCCAGCGGTGCTGGCCGGTGTTGTCGCCCTGATGTTCGCCTGGGTCGTCGTGGACGAGCCTTTCAGTGTCAGTTTCTATCGGGCGATGGCCGTTCTAGTCGCCGCCAGCCCCTGTGCCCTGGCGATCTCCGTACCCAGCGCTGTGCTGAGCGGGGTGGCTCGCGCCGGTCGCGGCGGCGTGCTCGTCAAGGGCGGCGGGCCGCTTGAGAACCTGGGAACGCTGCAGGCGCTGGCTTTCGATAAGACCGGCACACTGACCGAAGGCCGTCCGCGGGTCACCGACGTCGTGCCGCCAATCGGCGTCACCAAAGAGCGACTGCTGGAGACAGCTGCCGCTGTGGAGGCGCTTAGCGACCACCCGCTGGCCTCAGCTGTCGTCACGGCCGCCTCCGAGGCGCTGTCTGCGCCACCTGGGCGGGCGGAGGAGGTGGAGAGCATCACAGGCCATGGCGTCCGCGGTCGCTATCGCGGCGAGGACGTCCACATCGGCAAGCTCAATATGTTCGAGACCGTCGGCGGTCCCCCTGTTCCCGACGAGGTTCGGGGCGAAGCTGAGCGGCTCGCGGCCTCCGGGCGGACCGTCATGGTGGTTCGGAGCGGCGAGACCTATCTCGGAGTTCTAGGCCTTCAGGACACGCCCCGAGAGGGCGCCGCAGAGGTGATCGCCTCCCTTCGCCAGCTTGGCGTCAAACGCATGATCATGCTGTCTGGCGACAATCAGGGGGTCGCCGACGCCATCGCGGCGAAGCTCGGGCTGACCGAAGCGAAGGGCGGCCTGATGCCCGAGGACAAGGTCGCCTTTATCAAGACCATGCGCGAGCAGCGCGGCGGCGTCGCAATGATCGGTGATGGTGTCAACGATGCGCCGGCCATGGCCAACGCCACAGTCGGGATCGCCATGGGGGCGGCGGGGTCCGACGTCGCGCTCGAAACCGCAGACGTGGCGCTGATGGCCGACGACCTGCGGCGCTTGCCGTTCGCAGTCGGGCTAAGCCGTCAGACGAGCGCGATTATCAAGCAAAATCTCTTCGTCAGCCTCGGGATGGTAGCCTTCCTCATCCCGGCCACGATCTTTGGGCTCAAGATTGGCGTAGCTGTCATCTTCCACGAAGGCTCGACCCTGCTGGTGGTCGCCAATGCTCTTCGGTTGCTGGCTTTTGCTGAGAAGCCCCTCCGCGCCCGGATCGTCCAAACTCCGCGGCGGGGATCAAAGAGAGCTATGCTTCCTGACTCCCAGCCGCCCGATCTCTGAGGCTGAGCCATGCATCAAGCTTCCCGAGAGATCGTTGTGCGGGCGTCATCGAAGCGCGTCTGGGACACACTCACGACGTTCGGAAGCTATCCCGATTGGACCCCCGCTGTCCGAGTGAGGGGTGACCTCGCGCCTGGCGGCAAGTTCGACTACGCCATCTTGGTCGGGCGTCCCGGTGGCCAGCCGCGTCACTTCAGCTTGGCCGGCAACATCGAGCAACTTGAGCCCCTTGCTTTGCTGTCTTGGGACGTTGGCCTGTCGGGCCTGCTGAGGATGCAATTCGCCATTCATCTCACCCCACGGCCGGACGCAACCAAGGTTCGTCAGAGCGTTCAGATCACCGGACTGCTGGGAGCCGTCGCCGGCAATCATCTGGCGAGGGTCTTCGGAGCGATCTTCGATCGATTGGGCGGTGATCTTCAACGTCACCTGGGCGGGGCCCCTCTCAAGCATGGCCGGAATGGTCGAAGGCGCCGGGGGTCATGACCACGAATTTCTCGCAGTTCCGGCGGTCATTGCGCCGGCTGCTGCCGGCTGCGCCTGAGGCCGGCGCCAACACTGCAGTTCTCTAGTCCCGCAGGAATATGCGACTTTCGGACCACTTACGTCACACTCTAGCTGAAGCAAAGGCGACGAACGACGACCGGCACAGACGTTGATCGCCGGCTGCTGCTCGGCCACAGTTGGCCTTGATGGGGATGGAGTGCCCCCGATAACCGCCGCTGTGGCTGATGACTCCTACCTCGCGCCGTTCTGGCGGAGGTAGGTTCGTGCGCCGCCTCCGAGACAATCGAGGAGGCATATGGGCTCGTTCACTTCGTACTTCTGGCTGTTTGTCGGCGCTGGAATCGGCGGCGCGCTTCGACACGGCGCAAACCGAGCCAGTGTCGCCTTGGTGGGGATTGGATTTCCTGCCGGCACGCTTTTCGTGAACTTGGCTGGTTGTTTCGCGATGGGCGTGCTGGCCAGCCTGTTCGCTTTCCGCGGCGAGTGGTTCACGCAACACAGCCGCTTATTCCTGACCACGGGTATTCTGGGCGGCTTCACCACGTTCTCAGCATTCTCGCTTGACGCCGCGGTCATCTGGGAACGAGGCCAAACTGGGTTAGCCTCGACCTATGTGCTCGTCTCCCTGGCCGGATCCCTGGTTGGGGTGTTCGTCGGTCTCTGGGTCGGGCGCGTGATCTTCCGGTAGGGCCGCGATGGCGACAAATCGCGAGCTAAGCTCACTCCTTCGTTCCCGGGTACGGCCAGGCCGTCCCAAAACTCCTAAGTTTCGAGACTCAGGGCAGATGTGCGATTTCCCGCAGCGCAGCCTGTCTCAAAAGTCAGTCTCGAAAGCGTTGACTATCGAGACGGGTTTTGAGACTCTTCGGCATGCTGCTCGGCTACGCCCGCGTTTCGACCGACGACCAGGACCTCGCGCTTCAGCGCGCGGCGTTGAAGGAAGCTGGCTGCAATAGGATCTTCGAGGAGAAGGCGTCGGGGGCGAAGCGGGCCCGCGCGGAACTCGATCGGGTACTGGATCAACTGCGGGATGGTGACGTCATCGTCGTGTCGCGCCTGGACCGGCTGGCGCGCCCGACGCGCGACTTGTTGACCTTGGCGGAAGAGATCGCCGAGCGCGGCGCGGGCCTGCGGTCCTTGGCGGAGCCCTGGGCCGACACCACGTCAGCCGCGGGCAAGATGGTGCTCACCGTGTTCGCCGGCATTGCGGAGTTCGAGCGCAGCTTGATCTTGCAGCGGACGGGCGCGGGCCGGGTGGCGGCCCAGGCGAGGGGTGTCAGGTTTGGCCGTCCCGCGAAGATCAGCGACGATCAGTGGGCCCACTATGGACCCTTGCTGCGCAACGGCTCGCTCAGCGTGCCGTCGGCCGCGAAGCTGATCGGCTGTGGGCGGGCCACCCTCTACCTGTAGCGGCGCGCAATAGTGAACGGCTCGACGCGAGATACAAGGCGTGTTTCGACGCATATTAGCTGAGACGTCTGTGCCTACTCGGCGCACATTGTGTGAGACTGAAACCACAATGGTTGAGACCG